>CAINDI010000070.1 GCA_903847335.1 uncultured Verrucomicrobiota bacterium
CAAGCCGGAGGTTTACCACGAACCGCAAGTTTTCGCTGCACTGTACATTGCCGGCACGAAAACGGCGCGAGTATTGGAAGGACCGGTGCCAATGTGGAAAGCCTTTGGCAGCGCAACAGGTGAACCCGGCAATGGTCTCGGTGGCCGAACTTACGGCCTGCCGCGATTTGCAAAAGCTGCATTTCAAGCGCGCTTTCCGTTTGCGACGGTTTTGCTGAATGATCCATCGATGCCGGTTAAAGTTGAACTGACCGGCTGGAGTCCGTTCACGCCCGGCGCGACGGACGATTCCTGTTTACCGGTCGCAGCACTGGAATACCGGTTCAGCAATCGTTCCGCCAAGCCGGTCAAGGCCGTGTTTTCGTTCCATGCCGCCAACTTTATGAAAGTCGGCGATAAAGGCGCATCCATCGGTGTGGTGCCGGGCGGTTTTGTACTCCGGCAAACAGCCACGCCGGAACAACCGGAGGCCGATGGCAGTTTTGCGGCGTTCACTGACGATCCGGCCGGTAAGGTTGACGCGGCATGGTTTCGCGGTGGTTGGTTCGATGCGTTTACGATGACGTGGAATCACGTTGCGGCCGGTCACTGTCTGGAAAATCCGCCACACGCCGACGGCACGCCCGGTAATGGCGGCAGCTTGTATGTGCCGGTCACGCTGAAAGCAAAAGCGACGAAGACGATCCGGTTGCTGTTTGCCTGGCACGTGCCGCACAGCAATCTTTGCGCGGGGAAAACTGCGACCGGCAAGTATGCACCGTGGTATGCGAGCCGGTTTGCGGACGTGTCAACGGTGGCCGATTATTGGCGAACGAATTATGACCGCCTGCGCGCGGCTAGTGAAAAATTCCGCGATTGTTTCTACGACACGACCCTGCCGGCAGAAGTGATTGAGTCGGTTGCCGCCAACCTCGCGATCCTGAAATCGCCGACTTGCCTCCGGCAACACGACGGGCGGTTGTGGGGCTGGGAAGGTTGTAATTCCGGCTGGGGCTGCTGTCATGGCACGTGTACGCATGTTTGGAACTACGCGCAATCCATTCCGCATCTGTTCCCGGATTTGGAACGCACGCTGCGCGAAACGGAATTTTTAGTGAGCCAAGACGAACGCGGCCACCAAAACTTCCGGTCGAATTTGCCGATCCTTCAGCCGGACCACGATTTTCACTCGGCTGCGGATGGCCAACTCGGCGGCTTGATGAAGCTGTACCGGGAGTGGCGCATCAGCGGTGATACCGGCTGGATGACAAAACTCTGGCCGGCAGCGAAACACGGTCTCGATTACTGCATCGCCACATGGGACCCGGAGCATACCGGCACGTTGCTCGAACCACATCACAACACCTATGACATCGAGTTCTGGGGCGCGGACGGGATGTGCACCAGTTTTTATCTCGGCGCGTTGGCGGCCGGCATCGCGATGGGGCAAGCGAGCCGGGAAGATGTGACGCTCTACGAAAAGTTACTTGCCAAAGGCCGGCATGCGATGGCGACTAAACTTTGGAACGGTGAATATTTCATCCAGAAAGTGCAATGGACTGGTTTGCGCGCTGGTGACCCATTAAAAAACGTGAGCTGGAGCGTGAATTACAGCCCCGAGGCAACCGCCTTACTCCGGCAAGAAGGCCCGAAATACCAGTACGGCACCGGCTGCCTGTCGGACGGCATTCTCGGCGATTGGATGGCGCAATGCTGCGGACTGGGACCGGTCGTGGATGAGCAGAAGACGGCCCGGCATCTGGCGTCGGTTTTCCAACACAATTTTCGCGCATCGTTGCGCGATCACGCGAATCCGCAACGGCCCGGCTATGCGTTCGCGCAGGAAGGCGGCTTATTGCTGTGCACCTGGCCGAAAGGCGGCAAGCCAGCGTTGCCATTCCCCTACAGCGATGAAGTCTGGACCGGCATCGAATACCAGGTCGCTGCGCACTTAATGATGACCGGGCAGGTGGCTAAAGGATTAAAATTCGTGCGCGCGATTCGGTCGCGTTACGATGGTCAATGGCGCAATCCATTTGACGAATACGAGTGCGGTCACTGGTACGCCCGGGCGATGTCGTCGTATAGTTTACTGCAAGCCCTGAGTGGTGCCCGGTATGACGCCGTCGATCAGGTTTTATATTTGCATCCGGCGATCCAAGGCGATTTCCGCGCCTTTCTCTGCACCGCGACCGGCTACGGCACGGTCGGCATTCGCAAAGGCAAGCCATTCCTCGAAGTCGTCGCCGGAACCATTTCAGTACAACGGATCGAACAGCAACCCCAATAAAAGGAAAAACTATGGCAACTCAGTTCAACGGTCTCGGTCTCCATCTTGGAAATCTTTCCCGGCTCTCACCGGCGGAATCCCGCTCTTGCTCACCGGAAAACCCCACGGGCGCAAAAAGTCAGGGCGGCCGCCACGTCGACCCCAACCACGGGCCCTCGCGCGACCTCGGGACCGGCTGGAAGGTTCGGCCCTGTGTCACCGTCAAACCTGGTGAGACACTAGTTTTGGCCGACCTCGAAGGCTCCGGCGCGATTCAGCAAATCTGGATGACACCAGCCGGTAATTACCGGTTCACGATTTTGCGGTTTTACTGGGACGGCGAAGCCACGCCATCGGTGGAAGTGCCGGTTGGAGATTTTTTTGCCAGCGCGTACACCAACTTTAATACCTTCGCGCCGCTCACCTCCCTACCTGTTTGCGTGAATCCCGGCAATGCGTTCAATTGCTACTGGGAAATGCCGTTCCGTAAACATTGCAAAATCACTCTGGAAAATATCGGTTTTGAACCGATGACAATCTTCTATCAGATCAATTACACACTCACAGAAGTACCGTCTGACGCCGCCTATTTCCACGCCCAATTCCGGCGTACGAATCCGCTGCCGTACAAAGATGTCTACACCATTCTCGGCGGGGTGCGCGGTCAGGGTCACTACGTTGGCACGTACATGGCGTGGCAGATGAACAACAACGGCTGGTGGGGCGAAGGCGAAATTAAATTCTATCTCGATGGAGATCTGCCTGGTGGCGTTGTCGGTCGGAACATTAAGGAACATGGCGGCGAACACTATCCGACGATTTGCGGCACCGGCACCGAAGATTATTTCTGCGGTTCGTATAACTTTGAGAATAAAGTGACGAAGCAATATCAGGAATTCACGACGGCTTATGCCGGCGTGCCCCATGTGGTACGTCCCGATGGCCTCTATTCCGCCAACCTGCGCTTTAGTCTCTACCGGTGGCACATCATGGATCCGGTTCGTTTCCAAAAGGATTTTGCCGTGACCATGCAGGGATTGGGCTGGCGCACCGGAGGCCGGTTCCTGCCGGCGCAGGACGACATCGCCTCCGTGGCGTTTTGGTATCAGACTGAACCGCATGTCAAATTTCCAAACCTGCCGGACCGCGACCGATTGGAAATTATCTGATACAATCAGCACGCTAAAAGAAAACGCCTAATCGATGCTCGTCACTCGTCAAAACCGAATTCCGTTCCTTTGGCTGATCATGCTCACGCTGCCGTGGGCGCTTTTCTATTTCATGATCCAGGTCAATGGCGTCAATTTTTTCATTCTCAACCGGCTGATTGACAACCCAGTGGCGCTGACTTTCTTCTTCTCCTTACCCGGCCTGCTGTTCATGTTCATCCCTCTCGGACCTTACATCTCGTTTATGTCCGATCGCATTTGGACGCGGTGGGGTCGGCGAAAAATCTTTCTCATTATTAACTTCACCGGCACGGCCGCTGTGATGTTCTGCTACCCGCTGGCGACCACTGTGTGGATTTTTCTGGCGCTCATGTGTATCGCGGCGTTCATCGGCGTTTTTGGCACACCGTTCGAGGCTCTAAAGCTGGAGATTATTCCGCCGGAGATGCGCGGTCGCTCTGCCGCAATAAATACGTGGGTCAGTACAATCATTAATATCGTATTCTACCTGGCGGTAATCGGCCGCTTTGACGAAGTGATTCCCTTTCTGGGAAGGGAAATTAGCGGGATCAAGATTCTCTACTGGAGTGCGGCGGCGGCCCTGATTATCGTCGTGTTCAACTATTTCTTCGGCATTCATGAAGTGGCTCCCAAAAGTACAATCACCGGGGAGAAGTTCAGCATCCGGAAGGCTTGGCAGGCCATGACCATCCCGCAATTGCGATACCTGTATGTCTTCATGATCGCCACAACCTTCTTGAACGCCAGCCTGGGAAGTCTGGGAACCCTTCTGTACATCAACCAATGGGGGTACAGTTTCCAAGAGATGGGCATCAATATCGCCGTCGGCGGGATCCTCAATTTGTTTATTATCCCGGCGGTCGGAATCTTCGCCGACCGGGGGCAACATCACCGGATGCGTATCTGGATTGTCAGCATGATTCTGGTCAAGATTCTCACACTCGGTTACTTCGCCTATGTCACCTGGTATCTACCGGACCAGCGGCCGTCGCTGGTGGAAATCATTTTCTTCGGTGAGATGACCTGCCTTGTCGGCATCATCGGGGGGATGGTCTATTATCCGCTGGTGTACGACTATGTCCCGCGCAACCTCATGGGCACCTACACCGCCGGCTGTGGCGTGATCAGTGGCATCGTTGGATTCTTCACCACGAATGGACTGGGTCTCTTTCTATTGTGCTGGGCCAACCTCTTTCAGCCGCCGGCCGGTGAGATGGTACGCGTCTGCCTGAAAAAAGAAATGCCGCAGCCGCAAGTCGAACAGATTCTGATCCACGCCAACCTCGTTACCCCTGGCGGTGTTCCGTCGTCCGCCCGCGATATTATCGCCAAGCCGTGGTACGCCAACGGCATCGTGCAAGACAGCGGCGCCTGCTACGAAATCCGCCTCCGGGACGCAGCAGGTGAAGCGCAGCGGAAACATCAGGACGAACTCAAGACCAAGATCGACACGATCGATGCGAAGCTCGCCCTCGATCGCAAAACTGAGGCCACCTCAATTACTATCGCCAAGCGTGAAGCCGAACTGGCGGCTCTCCGTTCCGAGGGCAGCGTCTTGGGGTTAGAACTCGAAAAACGCGCGGCGGTCTGGCAAACAGAAGTGCTCCGGGGACTCGCTAGTGTCGTAATGAAAGAGGGAGCGGAGATTCTTGGCAACGCCCCGACCAATGCCGTGGTTTCGCTGTTGCCAACCACCCGCAAGGCTCGGGATCGAGAAATCGAGTTATTGAATAAACAGTTGCAGTCAGAAGACAATTCATTCATCGCTCTAAGCGCAGTGCGACTGGAGCGGGGTTTTTCGCTCTCGTTTTCTACGATTCTCCCAACTGGCAAGGATCCGAATGAAGCCCTCCTCATCCTAGAACGGCGATTGGTGAGTCTGGCGGCCAAGGAAACCCCCGGCCTCATAGCCAGAGACGCCACCTGTTCCGCTGCTGTTGTAAAACCGGCGGTGGCCATTGAGCTAGGACTCGTGGAGGATCCGATCCGGAATTTCATGTCGCCCATCTCGCGGGGCATGAATGCGTTGCTGAAACATTTTATCGATCTCCCACCAACCAACCAGAAGCTAATTTCCCTCGCCCACAATGTCTGCAAGGACAGCCTGATCAGCCATGCCCGGGCCGCCACGCTCAGCGGTCGCCACGGAGTGCAGCTGATTGTTGTCGCCGCCGATGAAAAAACCGGTGACATGGCGGTCTGGACCGCCAAGGTTTTAGACAAGATCCGGACTGAATGCGCCTCGCTCAAGTTGACGGTGCTCACGCCGGTGGTCGACAAAGGTGTTGTGCCGATCAAATACAATTATATGTCCGGTTATCTCTACGTCTTCCTCCTGGTTTTGCTGGGATTCGGTCTCGTCATGTATTTCATCCATCAAGAACGGGTTGGGGTCGTCAAGAAATGGGGCGCGGAAGAGGCCCACGCTACAAAACTGCAAAGTGAACCCGCAACTGCAACCACGGAAATTATGGCGACCGGTCAGACTCCTGCCGGTCCGTCTGTAGCGGCTGGGCTGGAGACCTATACCCCGGGCTATCTTGTTCCCAAGATTCTCTTTGCAGTGGTGGGGCTGGTAGTTCTGGGGGTAGCCCTCCGACAGGCTTGGCCGGATCTGCGCCTACTTGTGATGGGACGGTCGGCTGAGGCGGTCGCGGTGTCCGTCATCGTTGGCAAACCGGGACAACCGGATTTAATCCTGAAGAATCAGGCTGAGCTCAACGAGAAAATGAAGACCGTTGCCAACGCCAAGGATTACACCTGGACCTTCTACAACGTGTTTGGTTTCGAGACGAAGGATGGCCAGGAAGTTGCTTATCGCCGCCCGGTGGGATGTAAACTCAAACCCTCCATGCCACTGCTCGACGATAACGGGTTGCCCACCACCGCCAAACTACTTTACGATGACCAAGATCCGACGCACCCTGTACTGCCATTGGAATATAGCACATGGTTGGCGCCTGCTCTGGTCGCCGGCCTAGGTTTAATTGCTTTTATATTCGGCGCAATTTTGGCTTGGTTTGCTAGAAAGCCAATCGTCCTTTCGGTAGATGCCGCTGTCAACCTCACCGATGGAGGAAACTAACCCTATCTGGTATCACCCTTCGTATTTGGGGGCTTCCACCTCCACGAACTTCAGCTGCCTGTCGCCGGCTTTCATGGATGTATCAGACGTGATTGATACCCGTTAAATCCATCACTGTTCGACAGGCGAGAAGTGCCGTAAACCCTTATAAGATAAAGGTAAAAGGTTGGTGGATCCGGACGGACTTGAACCGTCAACCCGCTGATTAAGAGGGCGACCAGACTGGTAAAAACCGGTAATCAACGGTTACCGTTTGTAACGCTAACGACTTCATAAGGAAAGAATTACATCTAAAAACAACAAAAACGCAACCAGCGGTTACTTGATAGAATTGTTCGTTACGATGGGCATACCCGAAGTCGCCTATTCCAAATACTTCAGTTGCCGTGCTTGATCCAGATGCATGCCACCGTATTCTTGGCGCCACCGATAATAAGTACTGTCGGTAATTCCAAGCTGTTTGCAAACTAAGGGCACCGACAACCCACGCCCCAGTTCTACCTCCGCTTCCCGAAGCTTACTGATGATCTGCTCCGGCTTGTAATGCTGCTTTGCCATGTTCCTAACCCCTTTCAGTTTCGCCCAGCAGCCAATATTCTACCATCACCACTGGACTCGTTTATAGGGGGCAGGTCACGATTAACTGGTGCATATTTTGACGCCACCGGTAGCGGGTTTTTGCCGAAAAATTGAAAACGCCTCTAAATTCGGAACATTTTAGTGGGAGCGTTGCGCGACAGCGGCCTGCTTGACAGGCGTGAGCATCTGTGATACTAGTTTGATACTGAGATGCCACGCAAGGTGCGCCAACTGATTGCTGACTTGGAAAAGGCTGGGTTTGAGTCCCGGGGCGGTAAGGGCAGTCATCGGAATTTCACACATCCGAAAGGGTTGCGGGTGACGGTGAGCGGCCATACCGGTGACGATGCCAAGCATTACCAGGAACGAGACGTCAAGCGGGCAGTGGCAGCGGTGAAGGGGTAAAATTATGACACGCAAACAAATTAAAGAGCAAGCGGCACGCTATGCGAAATTTGTCGAGTGGAGTGATGAAGACAAAATTTTTATCGGACGTTGTCCTGAACTCATGCTGGGCGGCGTCCATGGCAATGATGAGGCCAAGGTTTATGCAGAATTGTGCGAGGCAGCGGAAGAAATGGTCGAATTGATTTATACCGACGGCCGCGAAATGCCCGAACCGTTGGGCAAATTCAGTGGTAAGTTTGTGCTGCGGGTTGAACCGGCCATTCACCGTCGTCTGGCTGCAAAAGCCCTGGCCGCCGGTGAAAGTCTGAATAGCTATTGTGTTAAAACACTAGTGAAGGCGTGATACGGATCGATTTTTCCATGTTCACAGGTTCGCCGTCTCCAAACTCTGAACCATCCCCACCACAACTCTGAACGAAATACCCCCTCCTGAAATCGGAAGTGCCTCTAAACTCTGACCGATCTGGTTTCCTTGGGTATCAACTCTGAACAGAAGGCGTGTTTAGTTGCGAGTTTCTGCGGTTGACAGCGAGATAATATGCGACTATATAGAGTCGATATGAAGACGCTATCAGTAACGGATGCGCGGCAGAATTTGACCCGGTGGCTGCAAGCTGCCATGGAGGGTGAAGATGTCGGCATCCTGTGTGGCAACCAAGTCGTCGCTCTGCGGCCCGTGCAAGTGTATTCCGAGGACTATGCTCTGCAAGAATATGGTGTGACGAAAACCGAGTTGAACCGCGCCGTGAAGCGGATGGACGCTGAGTTGACAGTGGACAAGAAGCAGGGACGGCTCCGTCGATATAGCGGCAACATCGAACGTGATCTCGCATAACCGTGAACCGCGAGATCTTTCTTAGCCCAAGGTTCCGGACAGTTGTTCGGAACTACCCCAAGCCAGTCCGTGCCGAAATTGGCCAAGCAATTGATCGGCTCTTTGCCGCACTGGGCCAGCCGCATCAACACGCCGGGCTGGGTCTCCGAAAATTAGTGAAGAACTACTTCGAGATTCGCGTTGGGCTGGAGTTGCGGTTGGTGTTTAGGGTTGAACCAGACGCCGTCATCTTTGCCTTTGCTGGCACCCATGATGAAGTCCGCCGGTTTCTGAAGGGGCTGTAGGTTTATGACTTTACCTCGCCGTTGCGAAACTCTTAACGTTTGAACGGCAGGCATCGCCAACAGCGCAGCGTTTTCCGAGTCCCAGATGGTCGAGTTGGCGGATCACTGATGCGAAAAACATCAGGATCGGTTGCGAAAACTACATCCCGGCAAATTGAAAATGAGCGATAATTCGCATCAGTTCCTGTAATTCTGACCCCTGTTTCGCAACCGATGGAATGAAGTTCGCATCACTTCAGCAGAACGTGCGGATTTCGGAGGAAAGTTGCCAGGCGTTCCGGGAATAAGTTGCCACTGAATCCGGAGCAAAGTTGCCAGTGATTCCGGTTTGAAAGTTGCCACTTTTCGGCTGAGTCCGGAAGGGGTGGCAACCGAACTCCGAAACGC
>CAINDI010000071.1 GCA_903847335.1 uncultured Verrucomicrobiota bacterium
CCGGTAGAGTCCGCGCCAGTTCTTTAGGAAAATGCGTCGGCGCAGGGAATGCCGTGAGATTCGGCAACAGTGGCGCTGCTGTAACTGGATACGAAAGCCCAATTGCCATCCGAATGGAGAAGGCGGGCCGGTAGATTTGAAGCCAGAAGTCAGAATATCAACCGACGCACAAATCAAACACCCTTCGAACCAAAGGAAAAAGTTATGCGTCGTATTGTCTTGTCGTCGTGTCTTGCTGTCGTTGCCGGAACCGCACTCGCGGATTCCACCATCACAAATCGTCTACCGGAAGTTGTCGTCACCGCCGTGCGGTTACCGGAGGAACAAATGCCGGTCATGAAAATGCCGGCGAATGTCACCGTCCTTGACCAAACTCAGATCGCCGCTTCACCGTCCAGCACGCTGCCAGAACTGTTGCGGCAGCAAGTCGGGTTAGTCGCCATTGATACGGTTGGTTTTGGCGGCGGCGCGGGGAATTTGGTGTTGCGCGGATTCGGCGAACGCGCCGGCGCGATCATTCTGGTGGATGGCGTGCGGGTGAATGATGCCGGCGATGCGACGTCGCCCTTTCTGTGGAATAGCATTCCGCTGAATAGCATTGAACGCATCGAGGTGATTCGTGGTGGCTCTTCGACCATTTACGGCGAAGGCGCGGTGGGTGGTGTCATCAATATCATTACCAAGCAACCGTCCGCTCAACCGGCAACGGCGACAGCGACGGTGGCCGGTGGAAATTTGGGTTATTACTCGGCAGATTTCGAGGGCAGTCTCAAGCATAGCAACTTTGATTGTTATGTGAGTGGCAATCGGCAAGAATGGACTGGCTGGCGCGATTTCAGCGCCTATCGCGGTTGGGCAGCGATTGTGAAACCGTCGGTGGATACGGTCATCGGCAAATTCACGTTGGGTTATTATTTGCACGATGAAGTCACGGAAAATCCGGGCAACATTTCGGCGGCGCAACTCGCTGCGAATCCCCGGCAAGCTGGTTACACCACCTTATTTGAAAGTCGTGAGAACCGCGGGAATCTAGATTATTTCAAAGCGTTGGATAACGGCGTCACGCTGTCGGGAAAAGTTTACGGTCAGGATTACCACACCACCAGCACCAGTGCTTATTGGCTCGATAAAGTGCAGCAACCCAATTATGGCGGCGCACTGCAAGTCAGCTACGATTCGGATTTCTGCTCCCGCCAGAATAAGTTGACCGTCGGCACGGAACTTGTGCAGCAAGATTTTTTAAGCGCCGGTGGCGATTCGTTTGGCGACGTTTCGTGGATGCGCGCCGACAACTGGACAGTCAGCGTGTTTGGGCAAGACACCTATCAATTGACGCCGCAACTTTCGCTCAGTGCCGGTGTGCGGTATGACCACCGGGAGTGGGAACTCAATGTCATTCAAGCGGGCTTTGTGAATTCGACGAATCAATTTCCGAAGGCCGCCGATGTTTGGAGTCCGAAGGTGACGCTGACGTATGAGTTTGCTGAAAAAGTTGCGTCGTGGTTAAGCCTTTCGCGGTCTTATCATTTGCCGACCGGTTTTGATATTGGCACCGCCAGCACCATTGCCGGACTGCCCTTCATCGCGAATCCAAACATTCAGCCCAGTATTTCCAACGAAATTGAACTCGGTCTGCGTTATCGACGCTATCAGTTATTCGGCGGTAGTTTGACCTACTACTACAATCACACTCACGCCGATATTTTGTTCAACCCGGCCACGTTTGAAAACGAAAACTTCAACGTCAATCGTCAAGGCGTCGAGCTAACGCTCACCTCACAGCCGGTGGACTGGCTGGATTTTTATTACACAACGGCGTTCACCGATGCGCGGTATGCCGGCGGCGCGTTCAGTGGTAATAATGTTCCGCTTGTGCCGGAGTGGCAGCTCACCGGTGGCGCTAACTGGCGGCCGAGCAAAAACTGGCAGTTCACACTGGAAGGTGTGCACGTCCGCGACCAAGTCGCCATCAATGACGTTCACAATGCTTCAACGCGAAATCAGTACGTGGTGGTCAACGCCAAAGCCGCTTACCACTGGAATCGCTTTACGGTGTTTGCCAAGGTGAATAACCTGCTGGATCGGCTCTACGAAACGTATCCGGCCTATTCGTATTCCACCGGTAAGCAATTTTACAATCCGGTGGCCGGCGTTAATTTCCAATCCGGAATCAGCGCGACGTTCTAATCTAGCTAAACGCCGATTCGTTCGCGGATTTTATCGGTAATCTCGTCGGCGAGCGACTGGATTTGTTTCTGGTCGCGGCCTTCGATGAGGAGCCGGGCTTTGGGCTCGGTACCGGAGTAGCGCAAGAAAACGCGCCCTTCGGTGCCGAGCTTTTGCTCGGCAGCTTTCACGAGCGTCAGCACTTCCGGCATCGTTTCCCACGCCGGTTTTTCCCGGACGCGCAAGTTGACGACCAACTGCGGGAATTTCGTCATCACTTGCCGGAGTTCGCTCAGGCGTTTGTCCGAATCCATCATGAGGCGCAGAACTTGCAAGGCCGCCACGATGCCATCGCCGGTGGTGGCGAAGTCGCGAAAAATCATGTGGCCACTTTGTTCGCCGCCGACGTTGAGGTCGTCGGCAAGCATTTTTTCCAAAACATACCGGTCGCCGACTTGCGTGCGCACCGTCTGGCCGCCAGCTTGGCGGAGCGCAAAATCAAGGCCGAGATTGCTCATCACAGTCGCCACGAGAGTTTTCTTTTTCAACTCGCCCCGTTTCAACCAGTCGAGCGCGGTAATGCACAGCACATTGTCACCATCCACAAGTGTCCCGGTCTCGTCACAAAGCAAAACCCGGTCGCCGTCGCCGTCGTGCGCAATGCCGATGTCCGCGCCTGACTGCCGGACGGTTTCGCAAATGACTTCCGGATAAAGCGAACCGCACTCTTTGTTAATGTTAGTGCCGTCCGGCTCGTTGTTAAGAACGGTGACGCGTGCGCCGAGTTCCCGGAGGACACACGGTGTGCTTTTGTAGGTCGCACCGTGACCGGCATCCACGACGATGCGCAAGCCTTCGAGATTCATTCCTTTTGGAAAGGCAGCCTTCGCATACTCGACATACCGGCCGAGCGCATCATCAATGCGGATAGCTTTGCCGATTTCCTTGGCGGTGGGCCGAATGTTTTCAATCGCACCGGTGAAAACCAAATCTTCGATTTCGAGTTCGACATTGTCGTCGAGTTTGTAACCGTCGTGCTGAAAAAATTTGATGCCGTTGTCTTCGTACGGATTGTGCGAAGCAGTGAGAACGATGCCGGCATCGGCGCGGAGCGAACGAGTGATGTACGCCACGCCAGGCGTTGGCAACGGACCAATCATCAACACATCTACGCCCATCGAAAGCACACCGGCGGCAATGGCGTTTTCGAGCATATAACCAGAGAGCCGCGTATCTTTCCCGATGACGATGCGATGCCGGCCGAGTCCGCGTGAAAGTGGCACATTTTTCTTGAACACATACGCCGCCGCGCGCCCGAGCTTAAGCGCAGTTTCGGCAGTGACCGGTTCGACGTTGGCAACGCCACGTACGCCGTCGGTTCCAAAAAGTTTCCGACTAATGCTGTTGGCTGGTGGATTCACAATTGGCTTTTACACCCGGCGCGCCGCCGGTGTCAACCGACGCTACTGAGTAGATTTTTCGAGACGAATGACGGTATTCGTCGGCTCGACGGCGACGACTTGAATGCGCGGCGGATGGCGGATGTCACGAAGCGTGATGGCAGTCGTGATGTTCCCGGCGCGCTCCTCACGCTCTAAATCGATGACGGCAAATAATTCATACCGGGACGCTTGCCGGAGGTCTTCGGTGGTGCCGCGTACGGTGACATTCACGCTGTGTGGAATTGCATAGCGCGCCGTCATACCGACCGGCGCCTTGATTTCAAGCGGAACATTTTCCACGGTGCGCGTGCCGCTGGTGAGCGCCCGGACAAAAAACCAAATGAAGATGGCGGCGATTAACGCGACGACCTTCAGTCCGTTATTGCTGCTTAACCATTGCGGAAAGTTCATTCGTGCGGCTCCTCGGTCGAGGTTTCCGGCGGCGTGACCGCTTCGGTGAAGCCATGATTGTGCGCAGCGTGGCCGGTGCGGGGCGACATCAACATGGCTACCAGTTTGCGGGCGCCATCCACCAACCAGTTACCAGGTCGCGCCGGTGGAGCCAGCGCTCGTGCCAGCAGCAATCGCAACTCCGTCGCGTCGAGATCGCGTTTTAACAAGCCGCGTTTTGCCACTGAAATCGTGCCGGTCTCTTCGCTGACCACCAGCACCAGCGCATCGGTTTCCTCGCTGAGTCCGATGGCCGCGCGATGCCGCATTCCGAGCGTTGCGCTCAACCCTTGTTGCTGTGTCAGCGGGAAAATACAACCGGCGGCCACCACGCGGTCGCCGCGCAAAACGACACCGCCGTCGTGCAACGGTGTGTTAGTAAAAAAAACTGTCACCAGCAATTCGGTGCTAGCTTTGGCATCCATTGCCACGCCGGTTTCTTGCATGCCGCGAAAACCGATTTCGCGCTCGATGGCAATCAGCGCACCGAAATGTTTTTGCGACAATTGCCGGGCGGTTTCCACCAACACGTCAATCACCTCGGTGCGTTGTTGCGAATTGCTAAAAAATGATTGGCTGCCGATTTGTGCTAAGGCCCGGCGGAGTTCCGGTTGGAAAATAACGAGCATCGCAATCGCCAAAAATCCAAGCACGCGACTCAAAATCCAATTCATCACGTCCAGCTCGAAAATATGCGTCAAGCCGGTCACCACGAGCAAGGCGATGACCAAGCCGCTGAAGACTGCCGCGCCGCGCGTTCCGCGAAATAGCAGGAGAAAATAATAAATTACCGCGGCGAGTAGCACGATTTCAATCGCGGCTCGCCACTGTCCGGTAACTAATTCTAAAATTCGTTCCATTTTCAATCAATCAACTTTTCTTAACGTTGCCAACAATCGTACCACATCCACCGTTTCTGCCACATCATGCACGCGTAAAATTTTTGCGCCATGCAGCACTGCCCACGCCGCTGTGGCCAGCGAACCCGATAATCGTTCTGCCGCCGGCCGGTTCAACAATTGCCCAATAAACGACTTTCGTGAAGCGCCAACGAGAATCGGACAACCGAGCGCCGCGAACTGTTCAAGCCTGGCCAACAACTGCCGGTTGTGCTCGACACTTTTACCGAAGCCGATGCCTGGGTCAACGGCGATTTGCGATTTTTTTACGCCACCGGTGACTGCTGTTGTAATTCGCTCGGCCAAAAATTCTCGAACCTCCTGAACCACGTCGGCATACCGGGGATTATCTTGCATCGTGGTCGGCGTGCCTTGCCGGTGCATTAACACCACGCCAGCTCCGAAGTTGCGCACTACCGGTAACATCCCGGCATCCGACTGGAACGCGCTGATGTCATTCACGATTCGCGCACCGGCGGTCAGCGCGCGTTCGGCGACAATCGCTTTTGTGGTGTCCACCGAAACGAGTAAATCTGAAATCTGTTCAAGCACCGGTATCACGCGCCGGATTTCTTCGTCGACGTTGACGGCCAGCGCGCCGGGCCGGGTGCTTTCGCCCCCAATATCAATAATGTCGGCACCTTCGCTAGCCATTTGTCGGGCGCGAGCGACGGCGCTGGCGACATCGAAATGTTGGCCGCCGTCGGAAAACGAATCCGGCGTGACGTTAAGAATTCCCATCACTAGCGGGCGGTCAATTTTCCAGTGGAACGTTTCCATTCTCCGGCAGTGTAACGCCGGGAAAAACTTTCGGCTAGTTGAATCGCCGGTGGTTGAACAATTCTGTCCGGGCGTTACCAAAATTGTCCGGTGAATTCGTTGCCGGTGGCGATTTTGAGTTTTTCCCTCACAAAAACGACCACCGGCAGACTTGGCACGACCACTGCTATTCAAGAACGGCGTGAACCGAAACGGATTTTTTGCATTGAGCGTCGGGCTGATATTGGCGTGGGTCAATGTCGCACCGGCGATGCTCATTAACTCCGATGCGACGAATCGGCAAACTAGGCCGGAACTTTTCGGCGGGAATGTTGCGGAGGTGAGTGGTTGGGTTACGGATGCTAGCGAAAATCCAACGACGGATTTGGAAACGGTTGTGCTCGCAACCACTCAGTCTGAGATGAGCAAGCTGATGCTGTTGTGGGGTTGGCACGCCGGTAGCGAAATGGTCGGCGCGGAGTCGGTGGTGATTACGCAAGCGGTGCAGAAAAATTATGAATCGCCATCCACGGCGCTTACACCGGCGGGATTCTATCGCTCAGTTTCGGCGAGTAATTTCTCGAATCGCGTTCGCAAAATCATCGGCCACTTGCTCGGGAAACGGCTGCTGATGCTTATTGGCATCGGGTTGGTCGCGATCGGTTACTACCGGACCTCACAATGCTTTCAAATTGTCCATCCGCTTTGGTTAAGCACTAGCCGGAGTCGGATCTATGTCGGGCGTCGGCAACACAGTGGCTTGGGTGCTTGGCTCCGCCGGAATCGGTTGTGATTCGTCAGCAGGTTTTGCTCCCAGACCCGACTTGCGCGCCGGTGGGTTCGTTAGTTTGCCAGTGGAAATAACTTCCGTCAGCTCCGGCGCATCGAGCGTCTCATATTCAATCAACGCCTCCGCCAACGCCACCAACTTATCGCGGTGCTCTATGAGGATTGTTTTTGCGCGGCCATAGGCGGCTTCGATAATCCGTCGGATTTCTTCATCCACATCGCGGGCGGTTTGCTCGCTGACTTCCCGGCCTTTGAAAAGGTCACGACCGAGGAACATGTGCTCCTCGTGTTGGCTGACGTTGACCATGCCGATTTTTTCGCTCATGCCCCATTCAGTGACCATTTTGCGGGCGAGGTGCGTGGCTTGAGTGATGTCGCCGGAGGCGCCGCTGTTGCAATCACCAAACGTGAGTTCTTCGGCGATGCGGCCACCCATGATACCGGTAATCTGATCAACCAATTGTTTCTTATTGAGATTGTGTTTGTCCTTTTGCGGCAACTGAAACGTGGCACCGAGATACATGCCGCGCGGAATGATGGTGACTTTGTGGAGCGGCTCGCAATGTTCGAGTTTGGTCATCACCAACGCGTGACCGGCTTCGTGATAGGCGGTCAATTTCTTGTCGTTGTCATCCATGACGCGACTGCGCCGTTCCCGTCCCCAACGCACTTTGTCGCGCGCTTCTTCGAGGTCTTCCATGCCGACGCCTTTTTTGTCGGTACGAGCGGCGGTCAACGCAGCTTCATTGATGAGATTCGCCAAATCCGCACCGGAGAAACCAGCGGTGCCACGAGCGATGACTCTGAAATCGCAATCTGTCGACAGCTTCACTGCGCGAGCGTGAACCTTGAGAATTTCTTCTCGGCCAGCCAAATCCGGCAGGTCGATGACGATTTGCCGGTCGAATCGGCCCGGTCGCAACAACGCTGCATCGAGCACGTCAGGACGATTGGTGGCGGCGATAATGATGACGCCTTCCTGTGTGTCAAAACCGTCCATCTCGACGAGCAAAGCGTTGAGCGTCTGCTCGCGTTCGTCGTGACCGCCGCCGATACCGGAGAAACGGCTCCGGCCGACTGCGTCAATTTCGTCGATGAAAATAATGCACGGCGCGCTGCGTTTGCCCTGCTCAAACATGTCGCGCACCCGGCTCGCGCCGACGCCGACAAACATTTCGACAAAGTCCGAACCGCTGATGGAGAAGAACGGCACTTCCGCTTCGCCGGCGATGGCTTTGGCGAGCAAAGTCTTACCGGTGCCGGGCGCGCCGACGAGCAACACGCCTTTCGGAATCCGGCCACCAAGTTTTTGGAACCGTTTCGGGTCTTTGAGGAATTGGATGATTTCTTCGACTTCTTCTTTGGCTTCCTGCATGCCGGCGACGTCTTTGAACGTGACTTTGTTTTTGTCGCGGTTGAGCATTCGGGCGCGGGATTTACCGAAGCTGAGCGCGCCTTTACCGGCGGCTTTGAATTGCCGGACGAAAAAGAAATAGAAGAGCACAATGCCCAGCACAATCGGTCCGGCGTTAATCAAGAGACTCGTAAAAATCTGCGTGGTTTGCGCGAACTCGATTTGAACTTTGTTGGCGTCGAGGAATTTTTGGATTTCATCGCTGTACCAGACTTTGGCGATGAATTTTATTTTTTTCTTGGCCGCGATGTCGTCGTATTCGCCACGAATTTTGGAAAGCTCACCGGAGGCGGCTTCCACGATGACTTGCTTGACGGTGCCTTGCTCGACGAGTTGGCGGAATTGGCCGAAGGTTTTTTCGGCAACGTGTTCCTGCTGGTTCTGCCACATCCGCGCCATC
Source organism: uncultured Verrucomicrobiota bacterium (assembly GCA_903847335.1). Lineage (GTDB taxonomy): Bacteria > Verrucomicrobiota > Verrucomicrobiia > Palsa-1439 > Palsa-1439 > CAINDI01. Next base: position 8,320 of record CAINDI010000071.1, read on the forward strand.
CAGCCACCGGCGACCAATGCCAGCAACAGCCAGATCATTCCCATTCGGCGGAAGAAATTCGGGTCGCGGCCTTCCGGTGTGCGGCGCGGTTTCGGTAAACGTGATTTTGGGTCTTCCATAAATTGATTCTTTCTTGAAGCGTCGCAACCTAACATACGCTCTCCGGCAATGCAATCCTTCGGCGGTTGCGCCTCGGCGTCGGCTTTGCTAAGGTCGCCGCATGATTGCTACCGGTCATCGTCGGCTCTGGTTCGCGCTGCTGCTGGTCATCGGCGGATTAACTCTCCTCCGGCTGTTCACGGCTGGTTGCACGCAATTGATACCGGAGGAAGCTTACTACTGGACCTACGCGCAACATCCGGCGCTGAGCTATTTCGATCATCCGCCGATGGTGGCGTGGGCGGTACGCACCGGCACGGCGGTGTTTGGCAATACGGAACTCGGCGTGCGATTTGTGAATTTCTTGGCTTGGATTGGCGCGTGTGGCTTGCTGCTTGCCACCGGTAAAACGTGGTTTTCGGAACGCGCGGCGTTGGCCGGCACGTTGCTGTTCGCAATCTTGCCGGTGTCGTTCGGAATGGGGTTTCTGGTGACGCCGGACGCGGTCTTTATTTTTTTCTGGATGGTGACGATGTTTGCCGTGGCGCGTGCCGTCCAGACGCAACGCCACCGGTACTGGGCGCTGGCCGGTCTCGGTTTTGGCGGCGCAATGCTCTCAAAATACTATGCGCTGGTCTTGTTGCCGTCGTTGCTAATTTTTCTCGCGCTGTCGCCTCGGTACCGGTTTTGGTTAAAGAAACCACAACCGTATTTAGCCGGACTGTTGGCGTTGGTGGTTTTTAGTCCGGTGATTATTTGGAACGCGCAACATGACTGGGCGTCGTTCGCTTTTCAATCCACACGAACCGTCGGCCAATCCGGTGACATCCTCCGGCGCATCGGTTCATTTTGGCTCTATCAATTACTGATGCCGACGCCCATCGGCTTGGTATTATTTTTTGTGACGGGCTGGCAGGCGATGAAACGCGGTTGGCTCAGACAGGAAGATAACTGGAATTTCGTCGCGGCGTTTGGGTTGCCGGTGTTTGGATTGTTTTTCGCGGCGAGTTTCAAGACGAATGTGCATGTCAACTGGACGGCGCCGGCGTTTCTCGCGTTGTCGCTCGGCGGCGGTGCGTTGTGGACAGAGGCAATGAATGCCGGTCGGCGTGGTTGGCGCGCCGGGACATGGGCGCTGGTGATAATTTTCATTGTAGCAGCAATTTTCGGTCACTTTAGTTTGGCGACGGGTGAACCGGCACGGTTTTCATATGCGTATGCCAACGGCTGGCGCGAATTGGCGGAGTCGGCGAAAACCGAAGCCGCGCGCACTGGTGGGCGGCCATTTTTCATCGGTGCCGACAAATATAATATCGCGGCGGAATTGGGTTTTTACCTCCAGCAACCGGATGAATGCGTGAATGGTTATGCTTGGGGCGACCACGGTTTGGGGTACCGGTACTGGACGGATTTGCGGCGGTTTGACGGGCGTTCAGCGGTGATCGTGTTTTCCGGTCGGTCGCCGGCCGGCGTCACAAATTGTTTTGCGCGAGTCAGCGCACCGGTGACATTGCGAGTGGATGCGCGCGGAAAAGAATGGAAAGCGATGACCGGCTTCGGTTATCACCACGAGCCTTGACTGGGACGGTAACCGCCTTATAATTCAGGCTGTTTCGAAAATGGTAGATTTTAAGGAGATTTTCGGTGGCTGAAGTTGATAAAGGGATTTCTGTCGGTCGCGCCAATGGGGATGTGCATGTGCGTGTCGCCGGGCGCGGGACGTTTCAAAACGGGCAACCGTTGCGCCGGTACGCGGTGGAGATGATTGGCCAAGGTGTCCGGCAATTCGTGGTGGATCTCGGCGCGTGCGAGGGAATGGATAGCACATTTCTCGGAGTGTTGGCCGGGATTGGTTTGCAACTCCACGATCCGGCGAAGTGCGGCCGAGTGCGTCTGGCGAACGTCAGTCCGCGCAATCTGGAATTATTGCAAACGCTCGGACTGGACCGGTTGTTTGAAATTAATCCGCCGGCAGATTTGGCGGCGATTGAGTTGCAACGATTGCCGGATTCCGATTTCGCCAAATCCCAGTTACCAGCGACCAAACACGAAACTGCGAATTTGATGCTTGAAGCCCATGATAATTTAGTCCGCGTTGATGACCGAAATCAGGCGCGGTTCAAAGATGTGACTGCAATTTTGCGCGAACGAGCTGCGAAAGCAGCGAACGATAAAACCAATTAACCACCGGAGATTCCATGAAAGACTTCCATATTGACCACCAAAGCCGCGGCGCCGTCCAGTTCATCCGACTGAGCGGTTCGCTGGATATGTATTCGTTTCCGCGCCTCGAAACGCAGCTTAACACTTTCTTCCAACAAGGCCGGCACGCGGTCTTGCTCGACTGCAAAGACCTGGATTACATCGGCAGCGCTGGACTGGGCGCGTTGATTGGTTTTGCCAAACTCGCTCGCGAGCAAGGCGGCGACCTCAAGCTGCTCAACGTGCCGGACCGGATTTTCAAAATCATCGAACTCCTCGGGTTCACCAAAGTGCTGCAAGTTCACAACAACGAAACAGCGGCGTTGGACAGTTTTAGCAAAAGCTAGAATATGGAAGATTCCCGGCCAGTCAAAATCCAACGTTCGGACAGCGCGCTCAAGATCGCGATGCCCGGCGACGTGACTTATCTGGCGCATATCCGGGAGTTCATCGCGGATTTGGCGTTGAAGGTCGGCTTTACCGAAGAAGACGTGGCCAAGATTGAAATGTCCGTGGATGAAGCTTGCACCAACGTCGTCGAACACGCCTATTCCACCGGTAAGAAATGGCACGTGCAAAATCGCAATCCCGAAATCCGGCTCGCGATTCAGGCGGATGAAAATCAGCTCGTCATCGAAATCAACGACCACGGCCAACACTTTGATTTTAGCGCTTATCAGCCGGCGGAACCTCAAACTCGCGCCCAAGATATGCACACCGGCGGTTATGGCATTGCCATCATGCGCAAATTTATGGACGAAGTCGGCTTCCATTCCAGCGCCGCCACCGGTAACACGTTGCGGCTCGTCAAATATCTAAAGAAAACTTAGCCGGCGCGCCGTGACGTTGCCGGTACTCCAATCATGACTGACACATCAAATCCAACTCCTGACATTCCGACGCCGGCGCCCGAGCCGAATGCGGAAATCGAACAACTCAAAACCCAAGTCGCCGAAAACTGGGACAAGTTTCTCCGCGCCTCCGCCGATTTTGATAACTACCGGAAGCGCGCCATTCGCGAACGCGAAGAAACCGCCCGGTTCACTCG
>CAINDI010000072.1 GCA_903847335.1 uncultured Verrucomicrobiota bacterium
CTCCGGTGGCGAAAAGAAACGTCACGAGATTTTACAGATGATGATGCTCGAACCGGAATTCGCGGTGATGGACGAGACGGACTCCGGACTCGACATTGATGCGTTGAAAATCGTGTCGCGCGGCGTTAACGAATTGCGCGGGCCGAATCTGGGTGTGTTAATCATCACCCATTACGAGCGGATTCTCCGGTATATCCAGCCGGATTTTATTCACATTCTGGTCGACGGAAAAATCGTGCAATCCGGCGGCAAAGACCTCGCCGGCCGGTTGGAAGAACATGGTTATGCGTGGGTAACCGGCGATAAGCCGGTCGAGGTAAAGTCATGAGCGCACCGGCACCGGAGATTCTGAGTGGAGCCTACAAGGAGGGATTCCACGACGATATTAAGGCACTCCATAAAGTACCGAAGGGTGCCTCGCATGAAGTGATTGATTACATGTGCGATGTGAAAGGCGAGCCGGACTGGATGCGCGAGTTTCGGCATCGCAGTCTCGATTTATTTCTGAAGGCGGATATCCCGGCGTGGATGCCTGGATTGCGCGACATTGATTACGACGCGATTACCTACTACGCCAGCCCGGTCGATAAATCGGCGAACAAGTGGGAAGACGTACCGGAGGAAATCCGCAAAACCTACGACAAACTCGGCATCGCCAAGGAAGAACAAAAACTTCTCGGCGGACTCGGCGCGCAGATTGATTCCGAGATGGCCTACCACAACATTCAGGAGACGCTCTCCAAAAAAGGCGTCGTGTTTTTGAGTTGCGACGAAGGGATGAAGCAATACCCGGAAATCTTCCGGGAGCACTTCGCCAAATCCATCCCACCGGAGGACAACAAATTCGCCGCACTCAACTCGGCATTCTGGAGCGGCGGCTCATTTGTCTACATTCCGAAAGGTGTGAAGTGCGACGTGCCGCTCAGTGTTTACTTCCGTATCAACGCCGAACAATTCGGTCAGTTTGAACGCACGCTGATTGTCGTGGATGACGATGCGTTTTGCCATTACGTCGAAGGTTGCAGCGCACCGGTCTACACGACAAACTCATTACATGCGGCAGTCGTCGAAATTTTCGTCAAAGACCGCGCTCGCTGCCGGTACACAACGATTCAGAACTGGAGTACCGACGTTTACAATCTCGTCACCAAACGCGCAATGGTTCAATCCAAAGGCGTGATGGAATGGGTGGACGGTAACCTCGGCTCAAAACGCACGGTCAAATATCCATCCTGTTACCTCATCGGTGACGGCGCACATGGCGAAGTCCTCAGTCTCGCTTCTGCCGACAAAGGGATGTGGCAGGATGCCGGCGCAAAAATGGTGTTCATGGCACCGAATTGCACGGCGCGAATCAATTCCAAATCCATCAGCGGTCACGGCGGACGCGCTTCGTACCGGGGGCTGATCCAAGTTCGCGGCGAGGCACCGAATTGCCGGGTGCAAGTCAATTGCGACGCGCTGATCCTCGATGCCAAAAGCCGGTCGGACACTTATCCGGTGATGGAAACCGATGGCGACCTTGTCACCGTCGAACACGAAGCCAGCGTTTCTAATGTTTCCGATGAGCAACTTTTCTATCTCACAAGTCGCGGCATTAAAAAAGAGGAGGCCGTCAGCATGATCGTCAACGGCTTCATCGAACCAATCGTCAAAGAACTGCCGATGGAATTCGCCGTCGAAATTAATCGGCTCATCAATTTGCAAATGGAGGGCTCGGTCGGATGAACGAACCAGTCTGGCTCCAACAGCAACGAAAAACCGCACAGCAAACTTTCGAGCAGCTGCCCTTCCCCACCCGGCGCGATCTTGATTGGCAGCGCTTTGATATCCGCAAACTCAATCTCGATACGCTGACTGGAAAACCGTCCGTAGAGGTGAAGCTTTCAGCGGTTACCGGTAACGGCGTCATCTTCTGCGACATGGCCACTGCGCTCGCCAAGCACCCCGGTATTCTGCAGGAATATCTCGGCAAACTCATCGCGCCTGACGAAGCCCATAAGTTCAACGCCTTAAATACCGCACGCTGGAATACCGGCGCACTGCTTTACGTTCCGGCCGGTGTGCGAGTCGAGCTACCGGCGGAAATTCTCTACACACTCACCGGCGAGACCGGTTCCCCACGCACATTAATCATCATCGAACCGGGAGCCGAAGCGACGGTCATCCAAAAGTTTATCGGCGGCACCGGCGCGATTAACCTCCACGCCGCCGGTACGGAAGTTTTTGTCAAAGACGGCGGTCGGCTGCACTACATCAGTTACCAAGATTTCAATCCGAACGTCTATGATTTCACTCTCAAACGCGCTCGCGTCGGCAAAGATGCCGAAATTGATTGGGTCATCGGAATGTTTGGCGCGAGCTTCCAGCGGTACGACATCGAATGCGAAATGGCCGGCGAAGGCGGCACGAGCTTCATGTACGGCGTCTGTTTCGCCGAGAACCAACAGCAGTTTGGCCAGTTCACCAAGCAACACCACCGCGCCGGCAACACCGTCAGCGATTTGCTTTTCAAAAATGTTCTCCGTGATTCTGCCGTTACCAACTTCACCGGCCTGATTAAGGTCGAGAAAAACGCCAACGGCACCAATGCCTACCAGTCGAATAAAAATCTCGTTCTCAGCGACAAGGTCAAGTGCGACACCCGGCCAATTCTCGAAATCGAATCCAATAAGCTCCGGTGCACCCACGGCGCAACCGTCGGACGGCTCGACGAAGATCAGCTTTTCTACCTCCGCGCTCGCGGCTTACCGGAGGAACAAGCTCGCCACATTTTGCTCGAAGCGTTTCTCGAACCGGTTTTGGCACGCATCAAAGTTCCGGCGGTTTACAAAGAATTCAGCGAGCTGATCCACCGGAAGGTCAGCCGATGAACAAGCCGCTTGATGGCGTTCAGCTTGAGGAAATCCGCGACGATTTTCCGATTCTTGCCCAACATCTTCACGGCAACAAACATCTCGTTTACTTCGATAACGCCGCGACTTCACAGAAACCCCGGCAAGTCATTGACGCGATGAACGATTACTACCGGCGCTATAACGCCAATGTTCACCGGGGCATTCACGCCCTTGCCGAACGTGCGACTCGTGAATACGAACTCGCCCGTCAACGAATCGCAAAATTCATCAACGCACCGACACCAGAGACCGTTATTTTCACGCGTGGAACCACCGAAGCCATCAACCTCGTCGCCTATTCGTGGGCGCGAACGAATCTCAAACCCGGCGACGAAATCCTCATCACTTGGATGGAACACCACAGCAATATCGTGCCGTGGTATCAAGTCGCCGCCGCGACCGGTGCAGTTATCAAGCGCATCGATTTGAATGCCGACGGCACACTCGCCGTACCGGAGATGAATCCGCGCACAAAACTCGTCGCCGTCACGCAGTGCTCGAACGTGCTGGGCACGATCAATCCAATCCGGCAACTCGCCGACGCCGCGCACAAAGTCGGCGCGCTGATTCTGGTGGATGGCGCGCAAGGAATTCCGCATCTCGCTGTCGATGTGCAGGCGCTTGATGTGGATTTCTACGCGTTCAGCGGTCACAAAATGCTCGGCCCCACCGGTAGCGGCGCGCTTTATGGTCGCCGGCAACTACTCGAAGCGATGCCGCCGTTCATGGGCGGCGGTGAAATGATCCGGGAAGTGACTGCGGATGGTTTCACTTGCAACGATTTGCCGTACAAGTTTGAAGCCGGTACTCCGAATATTGCGGAGTCCATCGGGTTGGGTGCGGCAGTGGATTATCTTCAGAACATTGGTTTGGAAAAAATTCGTCAGCACGAAAAACAAATTACCGGCTACGCGCTCGACCGGCTTCAGGAGTTTGTTGAAATCAAAATCTACGGCCCATTGGATGTCGAAAAGCGCGGCGGATTAGTATCGTTCACCTTCAGCGACATTCATCCGCACGATCTCGCGACGTTTTTCGACCAAGAAGGGATTGCCGTCCGCGCTGGCCACCATTGCGCGATGCCGTTGCACAAAAAGCTAAACATCGGCGCAACAACGCGCGCCAGTTTTTACCTCTACAACACTCGTGATGAAGTGGATGTATTCATCGCCGCGCTGCACAACGCCAAGAAATTCTTCGGCGCCTGCCCCACCGGTCGCGCGTTAGGTTTTTAATAGCGACACAGCTCCACCGACCGGCACGGAGTTACCTTCATCGGGAGCCGGACTATCCCGGCTCCCGATGATTTTATTAAGCGCTCACAATCACCGTGATGATGGCGCTGGGATCGCCGTAGGGCTGAGGATAACGTCGCACTCCTGCCGCCGTTGCAAGACAACATCAAGTGCGGCAACTCGCTTATCGCGTCCGACTTTTCGATGATGGCCGAAGACCTCGTGCGCGTCCGCGCCTTCGACTGGCCGGTAGGCTTACCGGCAATCATGAAAGCCGGTGGGTTTGACGCGGTCGTTGGCAATCCGCCGTATGGGGCGGAGTTGAACGATGACGAGCGGCAATACCTCCAACAAAGTTTCGGAATCAGTCTCACGGACACTGCTGCGCTGTTTATTTTACTGAAGAAGAAAGTTCTCAAGCCGCATGGACTGGGCGGCTACATCGTTCCAAAGCCTTTGCTTTTTAACTCCAACTGGCGAGAAGTCCGTGAAGTAATCATCAACGAGTTATCAATCTCGGCAACATCCTGAAAAACCAACGAGGAGCGATGCTGCAAGATGCCGTTTCATCAGGCACGGGTTATTACACGGCTTTAGGAGGGAAGCAAATAGGTCGCTACTGCCTCGCTGAAATAGAGAAAGGGCGAATTGCAAAGTCGGCGATTGCCGACCAAAAAGGCGTTTATAAAGTCAAACGGCGTTCTCGTTCAAAACATTGTCGCTCACATTGAGAATCCCACAGACCACATTCGGATTATTGCGACAGTCTTGCCAAGTGAGTTACAGAGCCGTTCCGTGATTTTGGATACGGTCAATCAACTGGCTGTCGCCCAGCCGTTCTCGCCTTTGTTCGTCGCGGCTATTTTGAATTCCAAGTTAATCAATTGGTTCACCTACCGTTTTATTTTTGCGCGAGCAATCAGAACGATGCACTTTGATGCTCCTGTGACTGACCGTATTCCGCTTTGTGCATTGGATTTGAAAAAGCCCGCCGGCAAATCTCGGCATGACAAACTGGTGGGGCTGGTGGAGAAGATGTTGGTATTGACGCCGAAGCTGCGGGCGGCGCAGACGGACAAGGAACGGGCGACGTTGCAGAACGCCGTCACCGCCACCGACCGGCAGATTGATCAACTCGTTTATGAACTCTATGAACTCACGCCCGAAGAAATCGCCCTCGTCGAAGGCGCGGCCTAAGTTGCGCGCCGAGTTTCGCGCGTGGCAGACCGCATTGCCGACGCAACTGGAGTGAGACACGTGAGTACTGCGGCGACCCTCCGACATTTTGTGCGCAACTCAACGTTACCGGTGGTGTTAGTGTCTGAGTAAACAGGAGCTAATTATGAATTATCGCCAGTTAATCTTAACGTTGGTTTCGACAAGCGTGTTATTGAGCGGCTGCTATACATACAACGGTCAACCCGACCGCACCGCAAACGGAGCGTTGCTGGGTGGCGCGCTCGGCGCTGGCTCAGGAGCGTTGATTGGAAATGCTGCCGGCCACCACACAGCGGAAGGTGCGGCCATCGGTGGTGCCGTCGGCTTATTGACAGGCGCACTCGTCGGCAATGCGATGGAACAGCAGCATCGCGAGGCGTTACGAGCGCAAGCCCCACAGACGTTGGCTCGGGTTGAACAAGGTCAGCCGCTAGCCACTGCCGACGTGAAAGCGTTAGCCAAAGCCGGTCTGAGCGACGAGGTCATCATCAGTCAGATTCGAAACTCACGCTCAATTTATCATCTCAGCACCGCAGAAATTATTGATTTAAGAGATGCCGGTGTGAGCCAGAAAGTGATTGAGTTTATGATTAACACCGCCACCACCGTCAGCGATGCGCCGGCACCTTCACCGGGAATGGTGGTGACACAACCGCCACCGCCGGTGGTTTATCAAGAAGTGATTTATCCTGCACCGGGACCAGATTATATTTGGATTGGCGGCTGTTGGACTTGGTACGGCAGCCGGTGGTGTTGGGCACGCGGTCATTGGGCTTATCCACCTCACCGGGGCGCATATTGGTACGGTGGACGCTGGGAGTCGCGCGGCGGCTCACACGTTTGGGTCGGCGGCTACTGGCGATAAAACTTATCGCTGCCAACGCGCTTTGAACCGGTGACCGACTTGACCCGCACCATGCCGTGATTTTTCGGACGATTGCGGTTGCGAACTCCCTTTTTGCGGTGGCCGATTCCGGTGTTCGCTTTCGTGAGTTCCCGGTGCAGCGGCCATTTTATAGTCAAAACCTTCCGCCCGTTTGCGGACAATTCCGCGCCCGATAAATCGTTCCAGCATTCGTAACGCACCATAGTCAGCGGAGGTGATAAAACTAATCGCATCACCCACCGCATGCGCTCGACCGGTGCGTCCAATCCGGTGGACATAATCTTCGGAGTGCATCGGAAAATCGAAATTCACCACGTGCGAAATTCCATCCACATCAATGCCGCGCGCCGCAATGTCCGTCGCGACTAGCACACGCACCCGGCCAGACTTGAAATCTTTCAAGGCGGACAGACGTTGGTTTTGCGAACGGTTGGAGTGAATGGTCGCCGTCTTGATCCCTTTGCGCTCTAAGCTGACGGCGAGCCGGTCGGCACTATGTTTCATCCGAACGAAAACCAGCACCATGTTGAGTTGCGGACCTTGCAACAGATGCACGAGCAAATCCGTTTTCAAATGCTTCGGCACTTCATAGACAAGTTGCGTAACAGTTTCGGCGGGATTGGCCCGGCGACCAATTTGCACAACCTTCGGCGTGTGTTGAAACTCCCGCGTTACCTGCTCAATCTCTCGCGATAGCGACGCCGAGAACAACATCGTTTGGCGTTTGACCGGCATCGCTTGCACAATCCGACGGATGTCCGGCAAGAAACCCATGTCCAACATCCGGTCGGCTTCATCGAGCACAAGAAATTGTAATCCCGAGAAATTTCCAAACCGGCGACCCATTAAATCCAACAATCGCCCCGGCGTTGCCACGACGATATCCACGCCGCTTTGTAGCGCTTGGATTTGCGGACGTTCACCGACTCCACCAAATACTGTTGCCATGCGCAGCGGCAAATGCCGACCGTAAGCGCGCACGTTCTCCTCAATCTGAACCACTAACTCTCGCGTTGGTGCCAAAACCAACACGCGAATTCCGCGCTTCTGCCCCGCGCCAATGAGCCCGGCTAGTTTACAAAGAATGGGTAGCGTGAATGCCGCGGTCTTACCGGTACCGGTTTGTGCGATGCCGATTAAATCTTGCCCGCCAAGAATCAGCGGGATGGCAGCCGCCTGAATTGGAGTCGGTTCGGTGTAACCGGCTTCGGTGATGGCTTTCAGAATATTAGCGTCAAGTCCAAGTGCGCGAAATGGCATAGGTAGATACTATGGACTTAAAACCAGAGAATAACACGCTTAATGTGCAGTTTACGTCTTCGCGTAAACTTCCGCGCCTTTTTCGACGAACTCCTTCGACTTCTCTGCCATTCCTTTTTTCAGCGCTTCGTCCGTAGCAATCCCCTGCTCCGCTGCAAACTTCCGGACGTCTTCGGTAATTTTCATCGAACAGAATTGCGGGCCACACATCGAACAGAAATGCGAGAGCTTTGCGCCGTCCGCCGGTAAGGTTGCGTCGTGAAATTCGCGAGCGATGTCAGGATCAAGTGCCAGATTAAATTGGTCTTCCCAACGGAATTCAAATCGCGCCTTGCTAAGCGCATCATCCCGGAACTGAGCGCCGGGATGACCTTTCGCTAAATCAGCGGCGTGCGCGGCGATTTTGTAAGCGATGACACCTTGCCGGACATCTTCTTTATCCGGTAAGCCGAGATGCTCTTTCGGCGTGACGTAACAAAGCATTGCGCAGCCATACCAACCAATCATTGCCGCGCCAATCGCACTGGTAATATGGTCGTAACCGGGCGCAATATCAGTCGTTAGCGGTCCGAGCGTATAGAATGGCGCCTCGTGGCACCACTCCAACTGCTTCTCCATATTTTCTTTGATGAGATGCATCGGCACGTGACCGGGACCTTCATTCATCACCTGCACGCCGTGCGACCAAGCGCGCGTTGTCAATTCGCCTTGCGTAAATAATTCGCCAAACTGTGCTTCGTCATTTGCATCGGCAATGCAACCGGGCCGGAGACCGTCGCCGATGCTGAACGCCACGTCATACGCGGCCATAATTTCGCAAATCTCATCCCAATGCGTGTAGAGAAAATTTTCTTGATGATGCGCCAAACACCATTTCGCCAGAATCGCACCGCCACGACTGACAATGCCGGTCTTCCGTTTCGCTGTCATCGGCACATACCGGAGCAAGACGCCAGCGTGAACGGTAAAATAATCCACGCCTTGCTCGCATTGTTCAAGCAACGTCTGCCGGTAGATTTCCCAAGTCAGCTCTTCGGCTTTGCCGTCGACTTTTTCAAGCGCTTGATAAATCGGAACCGTACCAATCGGCACCGGACTATTGCGAATAATCCATTCGCGTGTCTCGTGAATTTTCGGACCGGTGGACAAATCCATCACCGTGTCCGCACCCCACCGGATTGACCACTGCATTTTCTCGACTTCTTCCGCGATGCTCGACGCGACCACGCTGTTGCCGATGTTGGCATTAATTTTTACGAGAAAATTCCGACCAATAATCATTGGCTCGGATTCAGGATGCTTGATGTTCACCGGAATAATCGCCCGGCCGCGAGCAACTTCGCTACGAACAAACTCCGGTTCTAGTCCTTCCCGAATGGCGATGAATTCCATTTCTGGCGTGATCACACCTTGCCGGGCGTAATGGAGTTGCGTAACAATTTTACCGGCGCCTCGCGCCGCAATCCACGATTGCCGGAGCTTGGGCAAACCGGCTTTGAAGTCCGAGTGCACCGGACCGCTCGTGTCATAAACTCGCACCGGTGGATTCGCTTCAACACCGCCGGTGTGACTTACCGTTGGTGAAAGCGAAATCTCACGGAACGGCACGCGAATATCGGGATGGAGTTTTCCCGCAACGTACACCTTGCGAGACTTCGGAAAATTTTCAGATTTTTTAGGAGCAATCATTTCATTCCCTCCGCCAGCATTACCTGGTTCAGGTTGTTTGGGTTTATTCTCAGCCCCGCAATGTCGGAGCACCCCCGTGGATTAAGTTCTCAGTGGCACGAGCCGTGATCGCAACCGCAACCGCCCTCTTTTTTCTTTGCGTTGTTCGGATTTTCGATTTTGAACCCCGAACCTTCCGGAGTCACGACATAATCCACCACGCTGCCATCGAGCAATGGCGCACTTTGTGGATCAATGACCACTTCGATACCGTCGTGCGCCACGACCATATCATCTTTCTGCTTGGCATCAAAACCCATGCCGTATTGCACACCGCAGCAACCGCCTTCTTGCGCATAAACACGCAACGGCTTACCGGTGGCATCGTGCTCTTTTTGCAATTCGCTAATTTGTTGGGCCGCACTTTTCGTTAATGTAATCATAGTGAACCTGCGAGTAAAATGACACTAGCAGTCAAGGTGATAGCTGTCAAATGCTTGCCGAGTGCACTCCAAATGTGCGATAATTTTCAAACAGTGAAGCCCGGGTGGCGAAACTGGCAGACGCATCGGACTTAAAATCCGAAGGAGTATTAAAGCTCCGTGCGGGTTCAAATCCCGCCCCGGGCACCAACTATTATGCCAGAACTTCCTGAAGTCGAAATCGTCGTCCGTCAACTTCGACCGCGTTTGTGTGGACGAATCATCCGGCACGTCGAAGTTTGTGATCCGAAAATCAAACTCACTGGTCAACTCGTAGGCGACCGGATTAAAAAGATTCACCGGCGCGCCAAGTTCATTATTTTTGATTTAACCGGCCACCGGCATTTGCTGATTCATCTCCGAATGACCGGCTGGTTTGAGTTTGTCCGACCAGAGCGTTACCGACTGGCAATTCACGCCGGTAAGTCGGCGGCGTATTTTACAGATTCCCGGCGGTTTGGAACGGTGGAACTTTTATCAACTAGGGAATTGACCTGTAAGCTTACGAAGTTGGGACCGGAGCCATTTCAATTCGATGGCCACCGGTTGCAGCAAACAACCCGACCCATCAAAGTCGCATTACTCGACCAGTCATTGATTGCGGGAATCGGCAACATCTATGCGAGCGAGTCGCTGTGGCGCGCACGGATTAATCCGCAGCGACCGTCCCGACGATTGCGACCGGCGGAATGGCGAAGATTACAGCGTAGTCTCGTGGCGGCGTTGCGAAAAGGAATCAGCTACGGGCCGAGGATTTTTGATGTGCAGGAATTTTTCGCTTATGACCGGACCGGTAAACCATGCCGGCGGTGTCGCACACCGATTCGGCGAATTGTGTTGGCACAACGCGCCACATTTTTCTGTCCGCATTGCCAACACTGACTAAGAAGTGCTTTGTTGACGTAGGTCAATTCTCCACCGGAGCTAGTGCGGTAGCCTCATCGTAATCCACGGACAGTCATAATCACCAACAAAGGAAATGCGATCATGTTTTGTAATCAATGCGAGCAGTCATTTTGCGGAACCGGCTGCAATAACAATGTCGGTATCTGTGGCAAGGATGAAGATGTTCAGTCAGTGCAGGAGTTGATTCTGTACGGGCTAAAAGGCATGGCGGCCTATGCCAATCACGCGCGCCGGCTCGGAAAGTCGGACGAATCCGTCAGTGCGTTCATCGAAGAAGCACTGTTCTCCACGATGACTAACGTCAATTTCGACATCAATGCTCTTTTTGAAATTGCGCTCGAACTTGGCCGGAAAAATCTCCGCGTGATGGAACTCCTCGACGCCGGTCACATCGAGAAATTCGGCAAACCTGAGCCGGCTACCGTCATCGAAGGCACGCAAGCCGGTCACGGCATTCTGATTACCGGTCACGATTTACTCGATCTCGCCGATCTCTTACGCCAACTCGAAGGCACCGATCTCAAGGTCTACACCCACGGCGAAATGCTCCCGGCGCACATGTATCCGAAGTTGCACAAACATCCAAATCTCGCCGGTCATTATGGAACTGCCTGGCAAAATCAAGAGGAAGAATTCGCCAGATTTCCAGGGCCAATCGTGGCGACAACGAACTGCGTGTTGATTCCGCCGGCGCAATATGCCAAGCGCATCTACACCACTCGCGCCACCGCTGTACCCGGTGGAACGCGGATTAAGGATAATGATTTCAGTCCCGTGATCGCCCAAGCCCGCCAATGTCCACCGTGCAAAGAGCACGTCGTCGGCAAATCCCAAGTCGGCTTCCACCGGCAAGTGTTGCTCGATCTCGCGCCGACGATTGTGGATGCAGTCAAGGCAGGCAAGATTAGCCGGTTCTTTGTCATCGGCGGCTGCGACGGGGCTGAGCCGGGGCGGAATTATTTCACAGACTACGCGCAAGCGACACCGCCGGATTCATTCATCCTCACACTCGGCTGCGGCAAGTTCCGGATTCGCAACCACGATCACGGCCAACTCCTCGGCTTGCCGCGCCTGCTCGACATGGGCCAGTGCAATGATTCCTATGGCGCGATTCAGGTTGCCGTAGCGCTCGCCGGTGCGTTCGGTTGCAGCGTGAATGATCTCCCGCTAACGCTGGTAATTAGTTGGTTTGAGCAAAAGGCCGTCGCAGTACTGCTGACGTTGCTCTCGTTGAACATCCAAAATATCACTCTCGGACCGACGCCACCGGCATTCATCACGCCGGCGGTGTTTAAGATTCTCCAAGAGAAATATAAGCTACGTTTGACTGGCACGGATGCCAAGGCTGATCTCGCTGCCATCACCGGACGCAATTAGCCGGCGAACCGAATTTGAATGAAACATAAAATCATCGCCGCCGACTTGGAGCCAACGGAACACGAGATCGCCGAGGCGATGAATGAAGTCAAAGGCTTCATTGATATTACGCCGCATGATTTCTTGAAAATCTACCATCTGATTCACACGCGAGCGGCGACAAAGTTCTTAACGCCACCACCTGTTCGGAAGCGAACTGGCTGGCAGAAATGGCTCCGGCCACTCAGCGAACCGGCCCCACGCGTTCACATCAAAGAGATTGGCTGGTCGTGGCTGGCCGCCTTGGTTGGCGTCGGATTGGTGGCGTGGCTCAACAATGCACCTCACGCAACGCTCCTGCTTGTCGGCTCGTTTGGCGCGTCCGCCGTGCTAATCTACGGCGCGGTCAATAGTCCCCTCGCCCAACCGCGAAACTTTGTCGGTGGACATCTGGTTTCCGCAATCATTGGCGTGGCCGCTTGGAAGCTTTTCTCCAATCACCCGACCTTGGCGGCAGCGGTGGCGGTCGCGACAGCGCTCGCAGCCATGCATTGGACTCGAACACTCCATCCACCGGGCGGAGCGACGGCACTCATTGCGGTGATTGGCGGCGACAGTATTCACCGACTTGGTTTTAGCTATGTTTTACTACCGGTCTTCGGCGGTAGTCTCATCATGCTAGTCGTGGCGCTCCTCTTTAATAAGATGGTGAAGTGGAGCGAATATCCAGAGTTCTGGCTGTAACGACGAAGGATTGCCGAGGCTTGATTTTTCTGGGATGGCTGCCACACTACATTAATGCGACACGGACTGATCCCGGCGCTCGCCGGGATGTTGATCTTAATTACGGGCTGTAATCGACCGGCAACGCCGGCGACGCTACCGGTATCGCCACTGCTCGGCAAACCGGCGCCGAGTCTGGATGGCGCATTCGTCTGGTTGAATGGCGACGCAGTCTCGCTCGACAAGTGGCGCGGCAAAGTCGTGCTGATTCATTTCTTTGATTACAGTTGTCTCAATAGTATCCACACCTTTCCTTACTTACTCGAATGGGAACGCCGGTATGAATCGCTCGGATTGCAGGTGGTGGGAATTCACTCGCCGGAATTTAATTTTGCGCTGACACCAGACAATGTGCAAATGGGCGTCAACCGCGCCGGCTTAAAACATCCGATTGCCGTGGATAGCGACTTGAAAATTACCGGCGCCTATCACAACCGGTACTGGCCGCGTCTGTTGGTGCTCGATGGCGATGGCATCGTGCGTCTGGATGTCACTGGCGAAGGCCAGTATGTGAAAATCGAAAAAACGATTCAGGGCTTGCTTCGGGAATTAAATCCGCAAGTCCAGTTACCGGCAATGATGCCGCCGGCACATGACTTCGACCAGACGAACGCCGTTTGCTACGTGGTCACACCGGAGCTTTACCTCGGTCGCGCGCGCAATGATTTCGGTAATCCGGAAGCAGCCTCCACCAATACCATCATCACTTTTCACCTACCGGCGGAACGGTACATCGGCGTGGTGTATGCGCGAGGCGATTGGAGTATTCACGACGACTATATGCGTCACGCCGTGGACAAAGATGATCTCACGGATTGTTTAATGCTCAAATACCAAGCCGTGGAGTGCAACGTGGTGATGAAACCGGAAAGCGTTTACTGGATGCAAGTGTTCGTTGAGATTGATGGCGCGCCGGTTCCGAAAGATTACGCCGGTAAAGATATTCGTTACGATGATGACGGCCGCAGTTTTGTGAAGATGAATATGGCTCGCTTGTACAATCTCACCCGCCGGCAACCGTACCGGAGCTACGAAGTCCGACTCAGCGCACGCGGCCAAGGATTATCGGTGTACGGATTCAGCTTTGGGACAAGCATCATTCCGAAAGATGATCTCCAACTCCGCTCGGCAAAGGACTAATCGCTATAGCCGTTCTCGTCCGGCGTAGCCATCTTCGATATCGTGGAAAAACTCGATGTCATCTTCTTCGAGTTCCCAACAGAGGAAAATCTCACGGCCCTCTTTGATGCTCGGAAAATCCACCAAGCCCCGGTCAAAATCCTTAATCACCACACCACCGGCTTGGAACTTCCGAATCTCGGCGTTGAGCATCACCAAATCCTTCGTTAATCCCGCCACCAACTCGCCACCCAGATCGCCACCGGTCTTCGCGAGCGACCGGCCGAGTTTATTATCGGCTTCCTGAGCACGTTCGCGATGGGCATGAAACTCGGCGAATAACCGGCGCAGCTTCGGCAACATCGCCCGCGCTTCGGCGAGGGTGAAATGCTTTTTGAATTGATATTTCACGCCGGTGGCTTTTCAAAGGTCGCGGTGATGCCGCGCTGCGCGGTGTGCCACGCCAACGTCGCGCATTTCACCCGCACCGGAAACTTCAGCACGCCTTCCAGCGCCTTCAAATCCCCCAGCTCCTTGCCGCCAAACGGCACATCGCCGCGCATCATCTTCTGGAAATTTTCAATATAGTTCAACGCCTCCGACAACGTCTTCCCCACCAGCCGCCCGGTCATAATGGAAGCCGACGCGAGACTGATGGAACAGCCGTGGCCGTCAAATTTTACCTCGGCGATTTTGCCGTCCACGATTTTCGCCGTGACTTCCAATTCATCGCCGCAAAGTGGATTACTTTCCTTGGCGTGCAAATCTACCGGGCTGGTAGTCCCGCGATTCCGAGGCCGCCGGTAGTGGTCGAGAATAATTTCTTGATAAAGTTCTTCTAACATTGGCCGGCAAGATAGCACAGCAAGCTATCCTTGCCAATTCGCGATGGCCTGCCTACCATTCATTCATGAAAAGACGCGTCGCGGAGCAATTGATCCTTTTCGGAAGCGTTCTCAAGTGGACATTCTACGCCTCGATTGTTGGCGCGGCAGTCGGCGTGAGCACGACAATCTTCTTGAAGGCGTTGGCGTGGGCGACTGAGATTGCGGCCACGCATCCCTCCTATTTCCTCTGGCTACCGGTGACCTTGTTCATCAGCGCAGTCCTTGTCCGCTGGCTTGCGCCGGACGCCGAAGGTCACGGAACGGAACGGGTCATTGCAGCATTGCACGAACGCTTTGGACGGATTCCGCTGGCGGTGGTACCGGTCAAACTGGTGGCGACTGTGATTACATTGGCCGGTGGCGGTTCCGCCGGTAAGGAAGGCCCCTGTGCACAGATTGGCGCAGGGATCGCCTCGGCACTCGCGAGTCTGGGACGGATTCCTGATGTGGAACGCCGCAAGTTGGTGATTTGCGGTGTCTCGGCTGGTTACGCGGCAGTGTTTGGCACACCGATTGCCGGCGCGTTATTTGGCGTGGAAGTCTTGTTCTTGGGGCAACTGCTCTATGATGTCCTGCTTCCCTCCTTCGTGGCTGGGATCACCGCTTACCATGTCTCCAGTGCTTTAGGTGTGACGTATTTTCATTTCTCGCTCGATGTCTTTCCGGCGTTCACCGAACGCGTCTTTGGCCAGATGTTACTGCTGGGCGCATGGTGCGGCATCGGCGCACTGCTCTTGATTGAAGCGCTGCACTTCGGGCATCAATTGTTTCACCGTCTGCGCTGGTGGAAACCACTTAACGCGTTGCTGGGTGGGGCGCTGCTGACCGGCATCGGCGGTTTCGTTTCGACGCGTTATCTCGGCCTCGGTTTGGATAGTATTGAGAACGGGCTGCGCGGTCAGGTGCTGGCAAAATCTGCATTCTTCTGGAAACTCTTAGCAACGGCCATTACGTTGAGTTGTAGCGGGAGCGGCGGCATTGTCACTCCGATTTTCTTTCTCGGCACGAGCACCGGCAACCTCTTCGGCAACCTCTTTAACACCGGCCACATCGCGACCTATTCTGCCATCGGCATGGTGGCGCTGCTGGCCGGCGCTGCCAATACTCCGATTGCCGCCTCGATCATGGCCATTGAACTCTTTGGTCCCGGCATCGCTCCGCACGCGACCATTGCGTGCATCGTCGCCTTTCTAATGTCAGGCCACCGGAGCGTTTATCCGAGTCAGGTGCTCAGCATCTTGAAAAGCGAATCACTCACCGCCACGACCGGCAAAGCCATGAATCAAATCGAACACGGCGATGCCTCGCTGCGCTTCAAACTCCCCGAACGCATTGTCCGATTCTTCTCCCGGCATTGACTTTACTGAGCACACGCCGTAGAAGTTTGCCGCTATGGAAGAACGAAAAAACCTCGACGAACGCCAAAAGATGACCGACTTGGAACGGCTCCGGCACTCCGCTGCTCACGTCTTGGCTGCGGCCATCGCTCAGCTTTGGCCCGACGCGCAATTCGCTGCCGGTCCACCGGTGGAGGATGGATTTTATTACGATGTGGATTTGAAGCACCGGATTTCACCGGAAGACTTCCCGGCCATCGAAGCTGAGATGAAGAAGCTTATTAAAGCGAACCAAGTTTTCGAGAAGGTCATCGTCACTCGCGATCAGGCGTTGGCCGATGCGAAAGCTGGTCGGCTCGCCGCGCTCGGCAACCGGGAAGTTCCTAGCAAATTCAAACTCGATATCATCGAAGGCATTCCGGCGGATGAACCGGTTTCGTATTTCAAGACCGGAGAATTCATTGATCTTTGCGCTGGACCGCACGTGATGCGCACCGGTAACGTCGGCGCGTTCAAGGTGACCAGCGTCGCCAGCGCGTATTACAAGGGCGACGAGAAGAACTCGCAGCTCCAGCGCATTTACGGGACGGCGTTCAAGAACAAGACCCAGATGGACGAGTATTTCACCATGCTCGAAGAAGCGAAGAAGCGCGACCACCGGAAGATCGGTGCGGAGATGGGCTTGTACGTGATGGACACCGAATACGTCGGCCCCGGCTTGCCACTCTGGTTACCGAAAGGCACGGTGATCGTCGAGGAACTGGAAAAGCTCGCAAAGGAAACTGAGTTCGCCGCCGGCTACGTCCGCGTGAAGACGCCGCATCTGGCGAAAGAAAAGATGTACAAGACTTCCGGTCATCTCCCCTACTACGCTGAGAGCATGTTCCCGCCGATGGATCTCAGCGAAGATCGCGGCTCTTCTCAAGAAGCAATCCAACACATAGACGATGTTGCGAAATCAGATTTAGATTTTACTAAGCGACTTCTTGCGATCCGCAAGATTGTCGAAATAGAAGGGAAGACCGATGCGACGGCATTGAAGGAACTATTCCATTCTTTCGACGAAAAAGTGAGTGTCGGAAAGAAGCTCATTGAAGATGAAAGACACGGCAATACAGAGCGCTACTACCTCAAAGCGATGAATTGTCCGCATCATCACCGAATCTTTGCAGCGGAACCGCATAGTTATCGGGATTTGCCATTACGGTTAGCGGAGTACGGCACTTGTTACCGGTACGAACAGTCGGGCGAACTCTTTGGTTTGATGCGCGTCCGTTCGCTCAACATGAATGACGCACACATCTATTGCACGCCAGAGCAATTCGCCAGTGAGTTCAACGCAGTCAATGAGATGTACCTGAAGTATTTCAAGATTTTCGGTCTTGAGAAATATCAGATGCGGTTCAGCACTAGCGCACCGGAAGGTCTTGGAAAGAAGTACGTGGACGAGCCGGCGTTGTGGAAGCAGACCGAGGACATGGTCCGGCAAGTGTTGATCGATTCGAAGATCAACTTCGTCGAGGTCGCCAACGAAGCGGCGTTCTACGGACCGAAGATTGACGTGCAAGTTTGGAGCGCCATCGGTCGGGAATTCACTATCGCGACGAACCAAGTGGATTTCGCTGTGCCGAAACGTTTCGGCCTGACGTACCGGGACAAAGATAACACCGAGAAGACTCCGCTTTGCATTCACCGCGCACCGCTCGGCACGCATGAACGATTCATCGGATTCCTGATTGAACATTACGCCGGTAACTTTCCGCTCTGGCTAGCACCGGAGCAAGTGCGCGTGCTTACGATTGGCGATGAAGCTGCCGTGGTGGATTATGCAAACGGGATTACGAACGAACTCCGCGCACAGCAAGTCCGGGTGGTCGCCGATTGCGGGACGAACAATATCAAAGGCAAGATTCAGAGTGCCGAAGTGGCGAAAGTTCACACAATGCTGGTGATTGGTGGACGCGATTTGGAAGCCGGGAATGTCAGCGTTCGGCTGCACGGCAAAGGTAATATTGGCGCGAAACCGAAGGCGGAAGCCATTGCAAATATCTTGCAAGCGATTGCTAGCCGGCAAGGGTAAGTAAAAAGAATGTTGCAAATCCGAGGGAAAACCCGTACATAAGCGGCTCGCATGTTAGTCTTTGAATCAACCAAGCTCGCGGTTCAGTCGGCGGCCAATCGGTCGCGCGGTACTGCTGCGGCGCGTCCCCAAGCCTAATGCCACACTCGACGTAACAGGAGGCCTGCTCATTCAACAGTTCGTACGTGTTAACCAGAAGATTCGCGCGCGGGAAGTGCGCGTGATTGATCCCGAAGGGAAACAACTCGGCGTCATGCCGACCAGTCAGGCACTTGCCGCCGCTCAGCAGCACGGGATGGATTTGATTGAGATTTCGCCGAATGCGAATCCGCCGGTCTGCAAGATCTTTGATTACGGAAAATTTAAATACGAAGCCGAGAAGCGGGAACGCGAAGCGCGCAAGCATCAGCATGCCAGCAAGCTGAAGGAAATTAAGCTGCGCCTGAACATTGACGATCACGATTATCAGACGAAGCTGCATCACATGCGCGGGTTCTTGGCGAATGCGATGAAAGTAAAAGTGTCGCTGTTCTTCCGGGGCCGCGAAAATGCGCGACCGGAGTTCGGCCATGAGTTAATGAAGCGCGTGGTGAAAGATTTAGAAGGTTACGGCCACACCGAAGTGATGCCGAAGTTGATGGGCAAGAGTTTGACGATGATGCTCTCTGCTGAACGCGGGGCCGCCAAGAAGTACGAAGCCGAGTTTGGCCGCGAAGCGGAAGTTGAAGACGAGGTGGAGACGGAGACCGAAACAGAAGTCGCTGAAACCGAAAAGATTTAAGGAAGGAAATAGACAATGCCACGTAGAAAACCAAATAAGACACGCAAAGCCGCAGTGAAGCGGTTCAAAATCAGCGCCACTGGTAAGCTCATGCGCCGCGGCGCCGGTAAACGCCATTTGGCCACAAACAAATCAGCGAAACAAAAACGCCGCTTGCGCGGCAGCCAAGTCGTGACCAAAGGCCACGCCCAGAAAATCGTCGAATCCATGCCGTTCAGCCATCGTGGTTGAGTTAATTTTTAGGAGACACTATGCCAAGAGCCACTAATGCCCCAGCAAGTCAGCGCCGTCGCAAGCGCATGATCAAAGCCGCCGCCGGTTACCGCGGCTGGCGCAGTACAAAATACCGGTACGCCAAGAATGCCGTCTGGCATGGTTTGACGTACAGCTTTGCCCACCGCAAAGACAAGAAAGCCGATTATCGCGCCCTCTGGACGCAGCGAATTAACGCCGCTTGTCGAGCGCAAGGCACCACCTACAGCAAGTTCATCGCCGCATTGAAAAATGCCAAGATTGAACTCGACCGTAAGATTCTGGCTGAACTCGCCGCGAACGACGCGAAAGCGTTCAGCGCGGTGATGGCCGCAGCGAAGTAGGCCACGCCTCAAAGAAATCAGACGCGGGCCGGAGCACTTCAATCGTGTTCCGGCCCGCAATTTCTTGCCGGACTGATTCCGAAACCAGCAACCACTC
>CAINDI010000073.1 GCA_903847335.1 uncultured Verrucomicrobiota bacterium
CGCTGCCAAGTTAGACCGGTATTGAGGTCTTGAACCGTCAGACCGTCGGCGCTGAGCCGGTACGCCGGTGACACGCTCCGGTGCTGTGCATCTTGACCGTAGAATGGCTGCCCCGGTTTTGGCGGGGTGATTTCGTTGCGAAAATCATAACACTTCGTCTGCCCGGTGCCGACGACGACATAATTCTGGGCATTAACGCTGAACGCCACAAAAACAGCCGCAATGACGGCGAGGTTTTTCATAGTTTATTACCGGCAGAAATTGTGTACGAATGCGCCACCGACCGGTCGGGATGAATGTATTCCACCGTTGCTTGGTTGGTGCCGACGGTCACGCGAAGATGGCCGGAACTACGGAGGATGACGCCGCTTTGGTAACCGTATTCAGCGGCGCTCCGGAGGTTGCCACGTGGATCACCGGGTTGTGGAACTTCCTGATAGACGATGCCGTCGAGGTCTTGCTTGCCGTAAAAATGATCGTGCCCGTGAAAGAGAATGTTGACATGGTTTTGCACCAGCAATTGGTGAATCGGCAGCGTCCAGCCCGGACGTTTCTCTTTGAAAACGTCTTTCCCATCCAAATTCTTGCCGCCCCACTCGAAGAACGGCGCGACTTCCACGCCGCCCCGGCACTGTCGGTCGCGACCGCCGACGAGATGATGGATGAAGACGAATTTGAATTTCGCCTGACTGGTTTCGAGTGTTTGCTGTAACCACCGGTACTGTTCGGTGCCGAGCGTGAGCGTCCAGTTGTCATCATCGCGACGTTGCCGGGGTGTATACCAAAACGGGTCGAGCACGACGAATAACGCGTTGCCATGTTCCCACGAATAATAATTCCGGCCATCCTTCGCCAGCGGGTTCGGAAAATACTGGAGGCGCATGGACCGAGACCAGACAGCGAGATTGTTGGTGGTGCCGTCGAGATACCGGCCGCTCTCGCCATCGTGATTCCCGATAACCAGATGCACCGGCACATGCAACGAATCGAAATACCGGTGCTGATCGAGATACTGTTGCGCCGCCGCCGCGCGGTTGGTGTGTTTCTCGGACATGAACGTGTCGCCGAGATCAATATGGAACGCCGGCTTGTCGGCCGCGGCGTTGTTGAGTGTGCGTTGATACAGCTCCCGGTCGGTGTTGTAGTCAAGATGCGAGTCGGCGGTAATGGTGAAGGTGAACGAGTTTTCTCCCAGCGCTGCGCCGGCGAGAAATAGGAACAGAAATACAGACTTAATCACTTGGCTCCTCCGGTGTGTTTTGCTGGAATCGCGTAACTGTAAGCGATCGTGCCATTCTTTTGCTGATCCGTTTCATCTTTCGGCAAATAGCACCGGACATAATCCACTCGCACTTGGTCCGGTGAAACAGTCACGCGCAAGTGGCCGGAGTTTGGCAGCTTCACGCCAGATTGATACCGGTCTTGATTGTACGCCACATATCCTGAGTCGGCGGGATTGGGCACTTCTTGGTAAACGATGCCGTCGCGTTCTTGCCGCGCGAAAAGATGATCGTGACCTTGAAAGAAAATCGTCACGCCGTTCTTGGTCATCAACTGATGAATCGGCAGTTCCCAACCGGGTCGCTTCTGACTGAACTCCCACTCGCCCCGTTTATTTTTTCCGCCCCATTCGTACAAATCCGCGCCATCAACACCGCCTCGCCCCGTTCCGAGCACGTGATGCGCGAAGACAAATTTGTATTTCGCCTTACTCTGCTCCAGCGTTTGCTTCAACCACCGGTACTGCGCGTCGCCAATGGTAATTCCCCACCAATCGCGGTCCTTATTCCCGCCGTGAGCGCCCGGTTTTTCGTGCAACGGATTATCAACACGCGCCGGTGAGTGCCAGTAGTTATCAAGAACCACAAAGAGTGCATCGCCCCACGTCCAAGCGTAATAATCTTTCAACGGCTCGGCATCACCGGTGTAAAAACCATTCGGCGCCGGCATTGGAAAGTAACGGTTCCGAGAATTTTGCGCCCAAACTGCAACATCGTGACGATCGTCCGTCTGATTGAAATTAAACAGCGAGGCCTGCTCATGATTTCCATTCACCAGAAAAAGCGGCGCCGATTGCGCAACCAATCCTAGAAATGGTCGTTGAAGCGTGTAACGACTGGCGACTGTGTCGGCGTTAATTGTCCGCAACGTATCCACGCTAAAATCATCGCCCATGCAGATGTAGAAATCTGGATTGCCAGCAGCAACACTCAGTAAAGTGCGAGTGTATAATTCCGAATCGTGCATCTGCGGTCGCTCCGGATGTGAATCGCCCTGAATACCAAATGTGAATGTGCTACCGGCGGCGCGTTGCGTGTGGAACCGGCGCTCAGGTCGAGCGTTGAAACTGGTTTCGCCCGGTTTGCGAAATTGCAGCCGGTAGAAGTATCCGGTGTTGGGCTGAAGGTTGTCGAAGATTGTCTCCACCGGTGCGTTAGCCGGAAAAGTAATCACGCCGGTTTTATGCGGATAAGTCCCGGTGGCTGTGCCGTATTCAAAGTATCCCTCTACGGTCGCATTCGCCAGGGTACTCACCGTCACCGCTCGGTCGCTCACGCGGCCCAAGACCAACGACAAATCGCTGCCGGTTTTTTTCTGCCGGTCGCGCTGACTGGATTCTTCCTGTGCAAAAGTGGGAATCACAAACCACGCCAGTGTTGTGGCGAGAATGCCAAGAAACTTTCTGCGAGTGATTGGGAATTTCATTTTCGGATTGGCAGCGGCGCATCGGGGGAATTTTGCCATTCTGCCGGCGTTAGTTTGCCGGTGTGATTCAGGTCGGCGGTATTGAAGATGTATTTCACAGCGGCCAGCAGTTCCTCGCGCGAAACCTTTCCATCGCCATTTGTATCAAGGTCGACGAAGTGACGATAAATAAGACCGGCAAATGTGGTGCCTTCTCGGACATCACCGGTGGCTTTGAGTTCTTCCGCAGTGATGACGCCGTCATGGTTGCGATCATAAATCGCGAACGCCCGGTTGGCATCATCCAGTATCGCCTCGAGTGTAATCACGCCCTCTTGATTAGCAAGTTCAGCACCGTGAATTTGAAGCCAAGGCTTCCGTTGGTCGCCAGCGGGTGCCGGCATTGACCGCGCTTGACTCGTATAAACAACTTTGAATTCAGCACTTCCAAGAATCAAACCATTCATTGCGGTGAGTAAAACTTCCCGGCTGACATCCACCGGTGGTCCATCCATCATCTTCGGCAACGCTGACAGCGCGTAAACGGTGTAAATGTACGTCTTGGGTAGCGGTGCCTTCGAATGGGGCGGTGCATATTCCGCTCGATGATTAATGCTATTATTACCGAGCGTGCCGACACCTTTCACATTCTTAGGAAGACGGGTGACATCCGCCGGAATGTTATAGAGAATCCAGTACCACTTCGTTTTCCCTTCGGGATCAATGTGGTGCATGATCACGGC
The DNA here is from genome assembly GCA_903847335.1 of uncultured Verrucomicrobiota bacterium. GTDB lineage: Bacteria > Verrucomicrobiota > Verrucomicrobiia > Palsa-1439 > Palsa-1439 > CAINDI01. The sequence continues at coordinate 3,429 of CAINDI010000073.1, forward strand.
ATAACTCTTGGTTCCAGCCGGCTCGCCACGCCATTCCAGTGGGAGCGTCGAGCTGGTTCCGTCGCCGGTGTAATCCTGTGGAAGTTGTCCACCATCGACGACAGCCGGGCTAGAAAGCACAAATGACTGATCAGCAGTCACGCTGCTGATAAAAATTAACGTTGTCGCAAAGAGCGGGAGAATTTTAAGTTTAGTGCACTTCATCGGCTGGAATTGTTTTACCTTTCTGTGAAGCGGACAACTCGATCACGTCTTTCGGAGTCAGTTCGCGGCCTTTGAAGGCAGGATAGTCGGGTGGGTAGCGGTGGACTTTGAAGAGTGAATTTTCCGGGTCGTTCCGCTCGGTGCCGCGGGTGGCCGTGTCGCCCTGGGCGAGGATGCGGTGACGACCGACGGGGTTGACGTATTTCCAGACGATCTCGCCGGTCGGGGTGACTTCGAAGAGGTGGCCGATGGTGCCGGCGCAGATGAGGGTGTTGCCGTTGGGCAGGCGGTGAGCGCCGGAGATTTCACTGGAGAAGAAGTCGGTGCGGTTCGGCGCTTCGTAATGCCAGACGGGTTTCGCGGGGCCATACGCTTTGCCGGGTTCGAGGATATAGCGGTCGTTGGCGTCGAGCGGCGGGACGATTTCCTCGACGCGGGAATAGCCGCGGTTGAGGCCGTTGTTGAATATGGTGACGTGGCCGGCGCCGGGATAACCGTCGGGAATCCACTCGGCGTTGTGTTGCTGGTTCAGAGCCGCATCGCTCGCGGTGCCGCGTTTGTAAACAGCGGGATTACCCCAGCGGTAAATGAAGTCACCGCCTTTGCCGTGTTTGCCGCCGGTGTGGCCGGCGGCTTCCTGGGGCGTGGTGCTGTGGTCGAGGAACCAAATCTCGCTTTGGCCGCGGGCGCTAATGACGATTTGATCGAGCTTGGCGTTGTAGGCAATCCCGTTCGCGTGATTCCAGAACGTGCCGCCGCGGCTGCCGGCCACGTACAGCCGTTCGGGGTGTGCGAGGACGTCGCCGTAGTTGGCTTTGGTTTTGTCAAAGTCTTGGATCAGGTGATCCCAGACGCTCCATTTCCAAACGATCTTGCCGCCGTCGGGATAAATCGGTTGCACTTCGACGAGAGCGTCGGGGTACATTTCGTCGTCGCGCAACATGTGGGCTGGGAAACCGGCGGCGAGACATTCTTCGCGGGATTTTTTCTCGACAACAAGCAGCAGGACGTTGCCGTTTGGCATCGGGACGACATCGTGATGCTGCTGGTATTTGTCGGTCGAATAGATAAACCGCCAGAGCAGTTTGCCGTTCCAATCATACTCCTCCACGCCGCCGCCTTCGCCGGGCTTCGCTTTGGTGAAACCGGTGATGCGGAGGCAGATGGGGCGTACGAGGTTGCCGTTGGGGCGCAGATAGGCCGATTCGCCGGGCGGGTATTGGCTGGTCCACGAGTGGACGAGGCGGCCGTCATTGTCGATCAGGTAGGTCTTGCTGCCGTTTTTCGCCGGGAACAGCGTGTAGCCGGGGCAGGCTTTCGGCGTGTTGAGAAGCACGCCGACGGTCTTGCCGGCATTGGACACTGCCGGCGCTTTTTCCGCATCCCAGGTTTTGTGATTATCACCACCGCCACCCTGCCCATCTCGTGACGGATGTTCGTCGTGGGGACGCGCTTGATCATCAGGAGGATGGCCGTCGCCACCACGGCCTTCCATTCCAGTTAATGTTGTGACGTGCGTCACCGGTGTTGGTTTGATGACCGGCCGGGCTTCGGCATTGACCGGATGAACTACGCGGAAACCAATGTGGAACCAACCACCATTAGCATCATCGCGATTTCCGCCTCGGTAATAAGCCGGGTCGCGAGTGCAGAGGCGGACACCAGCCGGGCTAAACCAACTACCCCCACGAATGCAGTGGTACACCTTGCCGTCAGGGCAAGGACTGCCTTGGGCTGGGCCGGGTGGATTATCAATAGGCGAATACGAGCTGTAATTCTGTTCATACAACTCGGTACACCATTGCCAGACGTTGCCCTTCATGTCGTTCAGGCCGTAACCGTTTACACCAATGCCGGTCTGATATGTCACGGCTTCTCCTTGCCAGCCAAAGTCGGCTTTGCGTTGCAGCTTCCCATTAAAAAAACCGACCGGGGTCGTCCACGGATACGCGCCGGAACGGAACGGATTGCTTGATCCTTGCACGTTGGCTTTCGTCCAGTCGGCATCATTACCCCAAGGAAAACTATTTTCGTGCCCGCCTAAAGCGGCATATTCCCACTCCGCTTCAGTCGGGAGTCGGAATCCACTCTTGTTAAAATCGCAGTCCCAAGTTTTTGTGTTGTAGCAGATCGGGTATCCCTTCTGTGCGCTCAACCAGTTGCAGTAAACCGCCGCGCCTTCCCAGCGCACACAGACCATTGGGTGGTTCTCGCGCTTGTTGAGCACCGAAAACTTCTTGCCGTCCCACCCAGTCTGACTCGACATGGAAGATTCTTGCGTATCGCAAAGCAGGTCGCTGCCTCCGACGGGATACACGCCACCATTGCGCACCTCGATCAGATGCTGCGTCAGGGCCGAATTCAGAAACTCGCAATACTCCTTCGTGGTGATGTCGTTGATGCCGATATAAAACGCATCGAGCCGCACCGTGTGCAGCGGGCATGGAGCATGATGTGGATCATTGCCTTGGTGATCGCCCATCGCAAACTTACCGGCAGTAATGAACACCAGTCCCGGCAGATTCTCCTGCGCCAATGCATCGAGTGTCGGTAAACTCACCACCAGCGCGATGAGCAGGAGATTTTTGTTCATAAGGTTTCGCCGCTACTTACCGGACACTCCAAATAGGAAGTCCGTATTCGCGATCTGGGGTTGCTCGATGGGATCGGAATACAGGAACGGGCCGCGGGGATCCGCCGGGTTGATCGTACGCAGTTTGGCCAGCTTTTCCTTCTGTTGCGCGGTTAGCGTCTGGCCGACTTTTGCGAAAGCCGTGGCATAGAAGTATGCCAGCTCACCATCCAACTCGCCGTAGCGTTTAGACAGCGCCAACACCTTCGCCTTGTCGACGGTTTCACCCTTCTGGAAATGCCGGAGTTCTGTCGCAATCGCCCGGCGTGTTTGGACGATTTCGTTCAAGTCTTGCCGTTGTAAACCC
>CAINDI010000074.1 GCA_903847335.1 uncultured Verrucomicrobiota bacterium
ATGGCAATATCCATCAGCACGATTGCGGGGCGAAGTTTTCTGACCATAGCGACTGCCTGACGCCCATTTTTTGCTTCGCCAACGACTTCAAGATCATCACCCACACCATGCACAAATACATTTCGCGCGACCATTAGATGTTGAATTTGATACTTCAGGCGCCCCAGAACAACGCAAAACCAAATAATAAGCTGGCGGTGTCGTACACGGGATTGCGTATTATCCACTGTCGCCGCGGCGACAGAACCTATTTTTTTACGCAACCCTAAATTGGATCGATATTTTGAGTGGTCGCAGATGGCTTGGATTAATACTATTGAGAACAAATAACACATACAATCTGAATTGTTACTGTTAGCACTTTTGTTAGCACTTTCATTCTGTAGATAAAAAAACCCGATTTTTATTGGGGTTTTTAATTGGCTGCCTCGCATGGACTCGAACCATGACAAACTGCTCCAGAGGCAGTTGTGCTACCATTACACCACGAGGCAGGCGTGATTAGTTGAGCCGCATCGGCATGATCACGTACAAGAATGGCTCGTTGACTTTGAGAACGCCGGGGCTGAGTTCATCGGTCAACTCAATGAAGACTTCGTCCGCATCGAGATTGCGCAGCGGATCCATGACGTACTGCGGATTAAACGCAATGGTAATTTCTTTGCCCTTATAATTAATCGTGATTGTTTCCTTGGCCTCACCGACTTCCGGTGAAACGGCAGTAATCGTCAAGGTGTTCTTGGCAAAGTTTAACTTCACCGATTGTTGTTTTTCGCTCGTGAGGATGGACGCTCGATGCAGCGCACCCAACAGCGCTTCGCGCTCAATGGAAACCCGCTCTTTGGCTTCGGTTGGAATCACTTGTCGGAAATTTGGATAGGTTCCTTCGATGAGTTTGGAACACAATGTCGTTCCATCGAACTTAATAATAATCTGATTCTCGCCGACTGATAATTGCACATCACCTTTGTCGCCCAATAAGCGCAACAATTCGTTCACGGCTTTTGTCGGCAAAATGATTTCAGCTTCGGCGCCCTTTGGCACTTCCACATCGCGCTCAACAAGGGCCAACCGGCGGCCGTCCGTGGCCACCACCGTGAGTTTATCGCCTTTGAAGCTCATGTAGACGCCGTTCAGCACATAGCGGGTTTCGTCAGTTGAGGCGGCATAGGCCGTCTTTTTTAACATCTCCCGCAATGCCAACTGCTCAATCTTGAGGCTTTTCCCTTCCGTTTCTGGAAACCGGGGAAATTCTTCCTCCGGTAAGCCCATGATTTTATAAAAAGACGAACCGCTTCGAATCGAGGCGGCATTTTTATCGTCGACTTCTACCTCGATGTCCGCTGCCGCAAGCTCGCGTAAAATTGCAAACAACTTCCGTGCCGGTAGAGTAGTTCCACCAGCTTTTCCGACTTCTGCTTCCACGACACAACGGACAGCAACATCAAGATCCGTCGTCGTTAAACTCAGACCGTTGACGCCAGCTTGCACTAAGGTATTCGACAAAATCGGCAAGGTCGTTCGCGTGCTCACGACGTTCTGAACACGTTGCAGACCATCAAGAATTTTTTCTTTTGTGACACGGAACTTAGTAGCCATAGTATTATTTCCGGTAGTTAGTTAATTAAAAAACATCGTATCCGTACCGGTTGTGAATATCTGAAACAACTCTCATTGTCAAGGTACGAGCAACCACTTACACAAGCTCGAAACGGCGATAAACTCACGTTCTCGAAACTGACAAATTTCAACAGCTAAGTTCTCAACCAACTCCTCACCAATTACTGTCCGCTTATTCACAAGTTGCCGGCATCAAAGTTGTTGCCGGTGATTCAACTGAATTCCCCGGCAACCATGCGCATGACAAATCGCAATCGCCAACGCATCCGCTGCATCCACCGGCGGCACCTCCGGTAAGCCAAGCTGTGCCTTGATCATCTGGGCCACTTGTGTTTTGCCGGCGGCACCGGAGCCGGTGACTGAACGTTTGACCTGCCGGGGCGCGTATTCATAAATTTCCAAGCCGGCCCGCGCGGCGGCGGCGATTATCACTCCGCGAACTTGTCCCAGCGTGAACGCGATTCGAGTATTTTGGACATACACCAAACCTTCAATCGCCATCACCGTCGGCTGGTATTGTTCCAATAACTGCGTCACCACATCGCCAATTTTCACCAAGCACAACGATGGTCGCAAAGTTGCCGGAATCTTAATCTCACCGGCCCCTAACGCCGTAAATGAGTTACCGGTGGCTTCAATCACGCCGAAACCAGTCGACCGCAGACTCGGATCAATTCCGAGAATTTTCATTTTCCAAAATTGCGTCCGGGATGTCTTCGCTGGAATAGACATTCTGCACATCCTCGTTGTCTTCCAACGCCTCCAGAAGCGCGAGCACCGACTTTGCCGTCTTCTCATCGACCACCGGTGTCAGCGTGACCGGTAAATACGCGATTTCCGCCGCGTTCGGTTTCAGACCTTTCGCTTCCAGCACTTTGTGAACCGCTTCAAACTGCAGCGGTTCCGTCAGCACTTCGTAATTTTCAGCGTGCGTTTGAATATCCGCCGCGCCAGCATCCAGCGCCAACGTAATCAAATCATCCTCGGCGATTTGGTCTTTCGCAATTAAAAGCTGACCGTGCCGACGGAAGAGATGCTTCACCGCACCGGCGCCAGCCATATTGCCACCGTATTTTGTGAAAATCGCACGGATTTCGCCGGCGCTCCGATTTTTGTTGTCCGTCAAAAGTTCAATCAGCACCGCCACACCGCCGGGCGCATAACCTTCATAAATCAGTTCTTCGTAGGTAATGTTGCCGAGTTCGCCGGTCCCTTTCTTAATGGCGCGGTCGATATTGTCCACCGGCATGTTCGCGGCGCGCGCCTTCATCAGGATCGTGCGTAACCGCGGGTTAAACCCGGGATCGCCGCCGCCGTGTTTGCAAGCCACCGCGATTTCCTTGGAAAATTTCGCAAAGATTTTGCCGCGCTTGGTGTCGAGCAAGCCCTTCGACCGTTTGATCTTCGACCATTTCGAGTGACCGGACATAGTGCCGGCATCATAGTCAGCCGGCCGCAGACTTGCCAATCTTTATCGAAAAATTCCGGGCTTGCCGGAGCGCGGTGAACCGGCTACTTTACGAGTGCTTCAGCCAACCGGTTGCGCGGGTGGTGGAACTGGCAGACACGTACGTTTGAGGGGCGTATGCCGTAAGGCGTGCAGGTTCAAGTCCTGTCCCGCGCACCATTCCAATACAATCTGTAACTTCTCCGTGCCAGTCCATCGCCAGTCTTTAAGGGGACCAGTATACCGCAATTAACTAATGAGTTCCTGTAATTCTTCTAGGTCCAATCCTGCTACAAATCCTTCATCATTGGTGATCATCTGGCTAATCAATTTCCGTTTGCGTTCCTGCAACCGCACGATTTTTTCTTCCACCGAGCCGCGTGCAATCAGCTTGTAGGAATTCACCACATTGCGCTGGCCAATCCGGTGGGCGCGGGCGGTCGCTTGTTCTTCGACTGCTGGATTCCACCACGGATCAAGATGGATAACGGTGTCGGCACTGGTTAGATTCAAGCCCGTGCCGCC
>CAINDI010000075.1 GCA_903847335.1 uncultured Verrucomicrobiota bacterium
ATGACCCGCGTGGTGGCGCAGAAAGTTTTTCCACAAGTCACTTCCAACTCTGCGATTTTTGATATCGAAATGCTCGTGGTGGCAACGCGCGAAGGTTATCGGATTGCGGAGGTGCCGGTGCATTGGGTTCACGATCCTGATACGCGGATTCCGTATAATTTTCGCCGGGCCTTAAAGATTTGGGGTGAACTATTTCGAATTCGCCGAGCGCAACGCATCGGATTTCCATTGCGGGTGAAGCGATGAAAAAATGGGAATGGGCCGGACTGGTTGGCGTCGTCGCCATCGCGGCGTGGCTCCGGTATTCGTATTTTGGCCTGCTTGAATTTCAGGGTGACGAAGCGTACGCGGCAAATCTGGCTCTGCAATTCGTCAAGACCGGTAAGCTGCCGCTGGCGGGATTGATGTCAAGCGTCGGCGTGACAAACCCGCCGCTGTTTATTTATCTGCTCATCCCGATGTTTGCAATCAATGCGAGTCCAGTTTTTGTTTCCGGTTGTATTGCGTTGCTCGGTTTGGCGGCGGTGGTAATAACTTGGTACATCGGCCGGAAATATTACGGGCCGGTGGCGGGGCCGGTGGCGGGATTATTTTTTGCGGTAGCGCCGTGGGCGGTGATTTACTCCCGGAAAATCTGGGCGCAAGATTTTGTACCGGTCTTCGCGACGGCCACAATGTGGGCCGTCCATTCGCTCGTGCTCGGTAAAAAACCGAAAGCGATTTTCTGGTGTCTGTTGTTGCCATTGTGTGTCGTCCAAATTCATTTTTCTGGCATCGCACTGACGGCGGTGATGGTGGCAATTGTGGCGTGGCTCCGGCCAAAGATTGACTGGCGCTGGGCAGCCGCCGGTATCGTGGTGGCACTAGTGACGATGGCACCGTATTTATATTTGCAGCAGAAAACTAATTGGGGCGATTTCCGGCAAGCAGCGAACACTGTTGGCGGCGGGCAGCAGTGGGAAAAACTCAATGGAATTACGACGCATCCGGTTTCCGGTTACCGGCTACCGAGTAAGCAGAATATTTCGTATGCGCTGGCAATCATGAACGGCGGTCGGATTGAAGATGTCCTCGGCATCGCGGCGGACGCGGAGTTTGACCAAGCGCGAATCTGGTCGCGCAAGGCGGCGCACTTCACGCAGGCAAAAACTCTTGGCGACTGGCTGTTATTGTTGCAACGGCTGATATTTGTCGCGGCACTTGTTTGGTTGGTGGTGATCGCGGTCAAAGGTACGCGAAATTTATGGATTTTGGTGTTGTGGATAGTAGTACCGGTGGCGGTTTTTACGTTGGCCGGCTTATGGACGTACCTAACGTATTTTGCAATTTTGTTTCCGGTGCATTTTTTGGTGTGTGGAGCCGTCGCGCAACGACTCAAGCCGGCGGTGGTCTGGAGTTTGGTCGGGTTGCTGACGGCTGGGAACGTGGTGTTCATGTTAGACTATTACCGGTTTGTGGAGCGTAACGGCGGAGCGCAAGGAAGCGCCGGAACAGCACTCCGTCATAAGCTGGATGCCGCGCGATTTTTGGCGGAGCAGGGCGGAGCAAGATTGCACGAGGAATGCGCGGCGCAACTGGTGCAGAGGCCGACGCGGCAACCGATGTTAGTTGAATTCAACCACGACGGTAAACCAGAGTTGCCGCAGTTGGAATGGCCGCTGTTGATTTCTCAGGCAGCCACCGGTAGCGGTGGGATGATAAATGTAACGGTGTTGATGGTGGACGGAAATCGCGAGGCGTTTCCGCCGCAGTTGTGGCAACAGCTTGGACAATTACCGGGGACTAACTTCGGGCCGATCAAACTTTACTTTGTGAAACGATGACAAAATGCGAACGCTGGCTGGCGGTCGGATTGGTAGCGCTTTGGGCGCTGCTGTTCCTGCCGAATTTGCGGACAAGCCCAAATTGGTACGGCGACGAAGGCGAGTGGATGGAGAAATGTTGGCAGTTCATCCACGGCACGACGCATATCGGACCGATTGTGAATGACTTTATCTATCCGTATCCGTATCCGCCGTTGTACATGGCGGTGAATGGCGCGTTGCTGCGGGTATTCGGTGACGATGTGGTGGTCGGGCGGGCACTCGGCACGGGACTGGCACTGGCGGCGGCCGGGATTTTATTCTGGATTGGTTGTCGGCTACGGAACAAGACGTTTGGTTTTTTGTGCGCGGCAAGTTTTCTGGTTTACTCGGAAGCGGTGATTAACTTCCGGTGGGTCCGGTCGCATCCAATGGCCGGAGTATTGGCGTTGGCAACAGTTGGATTTTTAGTCCGGTACGTTCAAGAAAAACGGTTACGGGACGCGGTGTGGGCCGGTATTTTTTGTGCGTTGGCAACGGCGACGAATTATTTCACTTATCCACTCATCGGCGCGGTGATTGTGACGGTGGCCATTGTAAATTGGCGGCACGCAATTGTTGCCGGTGCAGTCGCGATGGCGTATGCGGGGTTGTTTGTGTTGGGGTATGTGGTGCTGCGCGGCTGGACGCCGTTGATGGCGCATGTGCATTTATTGACCAGCGTTGCCGGTAG
>CAINDI010000076.1 GCA_903847335.1 uncultured Verrucomicrobiota bacterium
GTCGGCATCAGTGGCTGGGTTTTTGAAATGGAAAAATTGCTCGCAGAAATTCCCGCCACCGCCAAGCAGCAGCGACTGCTGGCCACGCACGGACCATTCGACGCCGTCATTCCTATCGCCAGCGTCCGCGAGCAATTGAAGCAACTTCAGGCTGCCGGCTTCAAAGCCACTTGGCGAGAATTTCCCAAGGCGCACACCATTCACGGTGAGGAAGAACTCGCCGTCATCCGCGAATTTGTGCGCGCCGGCTACGACGGGAAATGAAGAAGCAGAAGCTGGAATAAAGCCAGCTGCGGATCAAACCGCAAAATTATCGCAGCGCCTTTTCAAACTTTTTTGCAAATTCAGAAAACGGCACTTCCAACGCCTGACAAATTTGATGCAACTCAACCAAATCAAGCCGACGCTCCCCGCTTTCGTATTTTGATACAAATGATTGCGGACGTCCGAGTTTTTTTGCCAGCTCGGTTTGATTGAAGCCAGCAGTAACTCGATGTTTCCGCAGCAACTCTTGGAGTTTTAGCTGACTGTGGCTGAAAATGGATTTTGGCACCAGCCATGAGAAATAATTGGATTTGACGATTATCCCAAAATGGGATAGTTGCTTTCGCGATGAAAAACTCAAAAATCATTCAAATCGGAGTGCTGACTTGTTTTGTTTTAATGGTTGGATGCGCGTCAAATTCAAACAACCGTCCAAATGACTGGTATAAAACAGGCATGACTCCAGAACAAATTAAAATTGATATGGCTAATTGCAGATTGATGGCGGAAATGAATAAGCCGATGCCAGTATTTTACGCTGGTGGCGGTGGGTTTTTAGCTTCAGCAATGATTAGCGCAGCAAAGGAAAAAACGGTGTTTGAAGATTGTATGGTCGCAAAGGGATATATTAAAACAAATGAGTTAAAGACGACGGTTAGTAAAATAAAAAAATAGTTATTAGAACATTACCCGAAAGCGATTCGTAAAAAACGAATGCAGAAGTGGTTTGCATTTTGGGCAAGCACCAACTTCTGCATTCATCATTCTGCCTTCCGTTGTTGTGGCGGGCCGCGCTGGCGCACGGACTTGGGAAGCTCACGTTTTCAACTGACGGTTCACGCCGGAGAAAAAAATCTGTTCCGGCTGTGACTCGCCCTGCCCCGACCACTCCATCGCGTTCGCCACGGCGGCGCGCATCTTGGCAAACCACCATTGTCCGCGCGCCATGCGAGTTTCGCGTTTGCGCCCGTAAATACGGCTGGCGGTGGCGTTGAATCCGAGTTCGAGTTGTTCGTTGGTTGTCATAATTTTTTTGTTTTAATTACGACACCACTATCTCAGGCAGGGTAGGACAAACGCTGTCCAAGCCGGAAGATTTTGAAAATTACTTTTTGGTCTAGATTACGAAGAATATTAAGGTCAGCGCAGTTCAATCACATCGCCCAATTCGAGCGGGATATCCGTGCCGTCAAGCAACACCTTCGCATCCAGAGTTGCGCTTTCCCCCTGGCGCGTGATGATGATTTGTTTGGGCTCGTCCGGCCCGGTGTAATTGGCCGTGGCAATCGCCTGGGCCAGGGTCAAACCCGCCACCCAAGGGATCGTTGGGTTCTTCACCGCGCCGTCGATGATCACGCCCTGCGCCTGTGCCGCCGCCATCGCCTGCCGCTGTAACGCGGCATTTTGGCCCGCTAGAAAGGCGTTCTGCTGCTTCAGCTGCGCCGTGGATTTCGACGCGCAGCCCGTTGCGGCCAGCCCTAGCAACAGAATGGCGGACAGAATCTTCATCGGTCAATTCAACACCGGCGGTGCGAAAATGGTTCGGAGAAATTATTGTTGCGGCGATTTTATGGAGTTTCTCATAGCGCCACCGCCGACTTGATTTCCGCCGCGCAGTTGGCTTTGGGCTTAACGAACCGCGGGGTGAACCACGGGAAACTGCCCGTCAAGTCGTGCGTTACCAGGATCTGCCCGTCACAATCCGGACCGCTTCCGATGCCGATGGTCGGGATCGGAATGCTTTGTGAAAGCTCCTTCGCGATCGGCGGCGTCACGAGTTCCAGCACGATGGCGAATGCTCCCGCATCAGCCAATGCGGTCGCGTCGGCGATCAGGTTTTGGTGCTCCGCTTCCTGTTTGCCTTTGATGTGATAGCCGCCTTCTTCCAGGACGTGCTGCGGCAGCATGCCCAGGTGACCGCAAAATGGAATTCCCGCCGCGAGGATGGCCTGGATCTGCGGTAGAATTTCCCGGCCGCCTTCCGCCTTCACAAATTCCGCGCCGGCCGCTATGAGGCGTTTGGCATTGGCTACGGCGGTCGCCACGGTTTCGTAACTGTGATACGGCAGATCCGCGCCGAGCAGCGCACCCGGTTTGGCGCGGGCAGCCGCGCGGACGTGATGCTCCATTTCCGGCATCGTGACGTGCGTCGTGTCGGGATAACCAAGCACCACCATGCCGAGCGAATCGCCGACGAGCAGTAGCGGCACACCCGCCTCGTCGAGCAGCTTGGCCATGGGATAATCATACGCCGTAAGCGCGGCGATTTTCTCGCCGCGACTTTTGATTGCGCGAACTTCGGCAACGGTGATTTTTAATGAATTCATTGCTACTTCGGATGCGCACCGATTAAACCAGATGGGGAATCACAGAAAAAACCTGTGTTTCATCTGCGCCTATTTGTGGCCAAAACTTTTTATCAGCTCCTCCGGTGTGGTCGTCGCCGTGCCAACCTTCCCGACGACAATGCCGGCGGCGTGGTTGGAGAGAATGGCGGCTTCAATCGGCGATGCGCCCGCCGCAATCGCCAGCGTAAAGCTTGCGATGACCGTGTCGCCCGCGCCGGAAACATCGAACACCTCTTGCGCCACCGTCGGGATGTGGAACGGCTTCTGCCCGCGCTGGCACAGGAGCATTCCCAGTTCGCCGAGCGTGATGAGCAGCAGCGCCGGACGCAGTTCCTCCAGCAGCCGTTCCGCGACGAGCATCAGGTTTTTGTCCGCGAATGGATTCTCGTTCTTGGTTTCGTCCAGCAAATCCGCCAGTTCAAACGCCTCCTTGCGGTTCGGCGTGATGAGCGAGAGGTGGTTCAAGTTCAGGTGGTGCACCGGCTTCGGGTCGAGGCTCAACCACACGCCGCCCGCGTGGCAAAGCGATTTGATTTCGTCCAGCAACGGCTGCGTGACCACCCCTTTGCCGTAGTCGCCCACGATGACGGCGTCGGCCTGGGGGAGTTTCAATTTCAATTCCGCAATCAGGGTGCCGTTAAGCTTTCCGTCCAGGCCGTCGCGCGTCTCGCGGTCAATCCGCACCACCTGTTGCTGGTGCGCGACGATGCGCGTCTTGATGCTGGTGTGCCGCGCGGAACTTTTCACCAGGCCGTCGCAGCCGATGCGCTGCGCGCCCAGCAGATTCAGCAGCTTGCGCCCGGCGTCGTCGTTGCCGATGGCGCCAAAAAGTTCCGTCGGCGTGGCCAGTGAAACCAGGTTGCGCGCGACGTTGGCCGCGCCGCCGGGCATGAAGCTCTCGCGCTGGAATTCCACCACCGGCACCGGCGCCTCGGGCGAGATGCGAGATACGCCGCCCCAGATGAACTGGTCGAGCATCACGTCGCCGACGACGAGCACGCGGGTCTTTTGCGCGGCGGCCAGAATCTGCCGGGCGCGCGCTGCGGATAGTTTATTTGCACTCATATTTTTTAAACCACGGGTGGGCACGGATAAGCCCGGATTGGAAAAACACCGTGGCGCAGAGAACGCGGAGAAAGGCA
>CAINDI010000077.1 GCA_903847335.1 uncultured Verrucomicrobiota bacterium
GATGGAACCGGTGATTCCTCCGGGAGCATGTTTTCACCGCTGGGTGGACTGAATGCGAATTGGCTGGCAAGCGCCATCGATAACGACCTCAATTCGCACGTCCTTAACATTAATGCGATGTATGGCCCGATTGCCGGTCTCACGTTCAGCGCCGGCGTGCAAGCTGAAAAAACGGAATCTTCCGGTGTTAGCGACCCGCTATTTACCGGCGGCACGCTGACGAATCTGCTTAATTCCGTTAATAATCTCGAAAGTCTCGACGAAAATTTCAGCGTCCGCTACACGAAAATTCCGTTCACGACGATTTACGCGGAAGGCAAATGGACTGAAGCGCACCGCACGCTCAGCGAAAGCGCACTGCAAAACGACATTTCCACTTTGGCGCTCGATTCTAACTCCTCTGATTTCCGGCAGGATTATCGAATCGGTTTCAATACCGCGCCGTTGACACGAGTGACGTGGAGCTGCCGGTACCGGCATCTGATTGACCACAACAATTATGATTATTCGACCGACACGACCGCGGGCTACCCCGGCTTCATCACGGCGCAAGATTTTGTCACCGATGAAATCATGACCAAGCTGACGCTGCGACCCTGCGCAAAATTCAGCGTTTCGTTGATGTATCAACTGATCGCCACCGATATTCGGACCGGTTCGGAGAGTATACCGTTTATTCCTGCCGTTCCCGGCGGCACCCTGTTGGCTGGTAATTATGACGCGAATATTTACAGCGCCAGTGCCACGCTAACGCCGATGTCGCGGTTGTATCTCACCGGCTATTTCTCCTATCAAGACACGCGCACTGCAGCATTTGCTAACCAAGACCCGTCGGTCACTACCTACAAAGGTGGCGTGTTCACCGTCATGGGAACGGCTGGGTACGCACTTGATGAAAAGAGTGATGCCACGCTGGAATACAGCTACTCGGCCTCGGATAATTTCACGGATAATTCTGCCAACGGTTTACCGCTTGGCCTGACGGATCACCGGCACCAGATTATGGCCGGTCTCAGTCGCAAGTTGCGGGAGAACGTTATCGCGCGGCTCCGGTACGGTTTCTACGAGTATACAGAGAGCAGCACCGGTGGGATCAATAACTACCGCGCCAATCTCGTCAGCGCGAACTGCACCGTCCGATTCTAACTCCAGTCTACTTCGCTTTTCCGAAGATTAACGTGCCGAGATTTTGATTCAGACGTTCTTCTTCTTCCGCAACGCTGCCAAGTGTTCCGAGAAATCCGTCGAGTTGGTTCATTAAGTCGGCGCGTTTGTCATCTTCGCTGACCACTTTCAACCAATAATGTTCGGTGGTGGCGAGGCCGGGGCCGGTGACATCGTTGGTGTCTTGTGCTTCGAGCCAATACTCAATCGCGGTCTCCGCCGGTAGCGAATCTGTGATGGTGGTCAATTTCCACTCGTGCCGGCGCCGGAGCGTGCGGGGTGTTTCGCCAGCTAAATCTAATTCGCTGGTTTGTTCTTGGCCGTTGTGAATGGCCGGACTGCGATAGTGCAACGTGAGTTTGGCCACGCCGAAGTCGTCGTGCGCTTCCAACCCAATCATCACGGTGGCGCGGGCAGTGACTAATTCTTCTTTGCGTTCCGGGAATAGAATCGCCACCGTCGGCGGTTTATCCGGCAGAATATCAATCCGGTAGAGCGCCAATTCTTTGGCGCTCAAGCCATCTTCGTCCCGGAGTTGAACGGTGAATCCGCTCAAGCCGCTCTGCGGAATATTGATTTCACCAATCAACCGTGTCTTGTCGAGCGGGCTGATGCGCACCGGCGCATTCGTATTCAATCCCGCGAGTCGCAACGCAGCCATCGCGATTGGTTTATTGGCGCGGATAGTTAATTGCAATCGGCTGCCAGCCAAAAGTGTCAAATCGGTTGGCGCCCGCCGGACGGTAGCTAGCTTGGTGTACGCCGGAAAAACTTGCTGACATTCGAGACTAGTCACGACCGGTCGTTCCAAGACTTGAATCGTGAATGCTTCGCTCGTCTCGTCGTTCAAACGCACCCGGTAGGTGAACGACTCCTGCACATTGTCGAGTGTCTGCGGGAGGCGCGTATGGTCATCCGCCGCTGGTAGAATGGTGAACTCCTGTTGTTGACCGGAGGCGTACCGGATGAGCAATCGTCCGTGGGTTGGTATGATACCGGAGGCGCGCGCTTCGATGACGATGGTTTCGCCTTGGCCGACTTTGAGATTGCCGGGGCTAACGGCCGTGTGTGTTTTGTGCGGCACCGGAACATTGAGCAAGATTGCGCGGCGCAACAACGCTCCGCTTGCCGGCGCACCGAACCGGAGCGCAAGGACAGCGGCGAAAATCACAAGGAACGCCACCAGGCCATAGCCTAAAAAATGTCGGACGCTGACGACGGAACGAAAATTCACCGGTGTCGCCAAAGCTTCGGTTTGTTTCACGAGCACCTGCACCATCGCTTCGGAATCGTTCGAGTGCAGCGCGCCCGGCCGTGTCAGTTGCACGCTGGCAATCAGCCGTGTCCGGAAATCTGGCAAGGCTTGTTCCACGAGCAACGCGCAGCCATCTTCCCCCGGCGCATTCTCGACTGGCTCGACGATTTGCCGCCACACAATCAGCCAAATTAATCCGAGATTAATCAGCAGCAATAACGCCCGGCCCAGCCGCGGCAATTCTCCCAGCCAATCCACCGCCATGCCGATGGCGAATAGCGACACAACGCTAATCAATACCAACGCCACGCCGGTACCGGCGGTGCAAATCAGTAATTTGCGCCGCACGCCGGTCAGTTTTGCGCGTAACAGATTAATGCCTTGGAATTCGCTGGTCATTTTAGTTGGAATTTCTTTCGGAGCGCCCATTCCAATCCGGTCACCAGCACAAATAACGTGAACACCAATGGTGACGACCAGACTTCGACCTCAATATATGAACGTACCATCTCAACTTTTTTATTCACTAACTCCGGCAACCGGTACAAATCCTCTTCCCGAAGAAATGCACCGCCGCTGACTGCGGCCATTTCTTTCAGAAGCGGCTCATTCATTGCCGTCTGTCCCAATTCAAACTTCGGTTGCTGGACCGCGAAATCTAATTCGGTCTCCGCATCCCGGTCGACAGCAAATTTATACGCACCCGCCACCGGTGCCACAAACTCGCCGCGATACATCCCCGGTTGGCCCGGTAGCGGACGGAGTGTGACTTCGCGTTCGCCGAGATTTTCCGCCGCTTTTCCGCCGCGCGCGGTATACCGGCCAATCACTTGCGCATCATTTACCGGATCGTAGCTTGCCGTGTAAAGTCGGGCATACACCGTCACGCGGTCACCGGTGAAGTAACTCTGCCGGTCGCTGCTGAGTTGCGTTCGTTTCGCTTCGCCGAGTAATCGCGACAACGCCATTCGCTGCACGACTTGACTCCAGAGCAATGTGAAATATTTATCACCGATATTTTTCCGCCACCGCCAAGTCGCATCTGTGCCCACAAATAAAGTTTGACCGACGCCGTATTTTTGAAAAACGATGACCGGTAATTTTTCGTGGCCACCCGCCGGTGCGTCGAGCGCCGTGAGCAGCACGCTGGCCGCCGGTCGCACACCGGCGATATGCGCAACCCAGTACAACGGCGGCAACTCGCGCCAAATCTTCAAACTTTCTTCCGCCTGATCCGAGAGCGCGAGCATCGGACTTTCTTTACCGGCGGCGGTTAATTCCAATGTAATCGGCCGGCCGGCTAGTACATCGTTATCTTCGTGGTTTTTTGGAATTTCCACCGGCAACGCGGCTTCGAGTGGTGTCCGCGCATACGCTTGTGGGCTGAACCGCTTACCGGCAATCATCACCAATGCGCCGCCGAATTTGGAGACATAATCGCGCAATGTCTCCTGTTGTTCCGCCGAGAAAAGTTTCGGGTCCACATCGCCGAGAAGAATTACGTCATACTTGAAGAGGTCTTCTTTTTGCTTCGGAAACTCTGCCAAGTACGGCGAGTTTTCTGCTTGTGCGAGGCCGGGGTCAGCTTCAAATAGCAACGTCTTCACATTCATCCGCCGGTCGCGCAACAGCATCGCCAAGAGGTACCGGAACTCCCACCGGGGCGATTGCTCAATCAGCAGCACATTCATTTTAGTGTCCACCACCCGCAGACGTTTGGTCTGGCTGTTGTTATCTTTCACCGTTTCGTCTGGGCGCGGTGCAATTGACGCCTGCAAATCGAACTCACCGGTCTGCTGTGGCGTGAATTTCATTTCCACCACCTGTTCCGCGTCATTCTCCAAAATAATTTCCTGTTCGCCCACCGGTTGTTCACCCAGTTTCAAAACCACCACGGCTTTTTCACCGGCCAATCCTTGGCTGCGCACGCGAACGGTAACAGTCAACTCATCTTTCACAAACGCCACGTCTTCCGAAAAAATACTTTCGACGATAATGTCTTTCGGCGAAGTCAACCCGATGCCGTAAATGTACAAGGGAAATTTCTCCTGCCACGCCAATGTCGCGGCATCGAGTGGCAAACTCCCGCTGTTGTTGCCGCCATCGGTGAGCACAAAGGCACCGGCGACCGACTGCCCGCGTTGGCGGCGCAAAATTTCCCGGATCGAATCGCCGAGCGCTGTCACCGGACTGTCCGCTTGATACTTCCCGGACCAATCGCTTGGCAGTTCCATCAGTTCTTTGCCGAAAGAATAGAAAATCAAATCAAACTCTGTGTTTAACTTTTTCAGCAGGTCGAGTTGCGGATTTTGCAATACCGCTTTCAGTAATGCCTCGCGCGAGATGCCGGCAAACTCGTGCGTTTTCTCCAGCGGTTGACCGAGACCAGCGCGGGGATCGAGTGCGCCGGTGGCGATCCCGGCCCGTTTTAAGTCGGCGTCAGCAATGCGCGGGTCTTGAATCCGCATGCTGGTGGTACCATCGAGCAATACCACGAAACTCTGGCGCACTTTGCCATTGATGCCGAGTTGTAAGACCGGCTGCAGGATGAGCGCTAGGAGCAGAATGAATAGCGTCACGCGCAAGCCGGTCAGCGTGTAACGCAACCACACCGGCAATTCCGCCGACACTCGCCGGTAGAGAAATATCGTCAACGCCGTCAGCGCCAAACCGGTCAGCAGCAACATTCCCAGATTTGCGCCGTGAAATTCTAATGACCAGCTCGCAATATCTTGCGTCTCTAAATCCCGCACACCAAGAATTTTGAGAAGGAGGTGGCTCATTTCGGCTCGCTGAAGATTTGTCCCAAAACCGTTTCCGTGACTGCCACCACCAGCGCAATCCACGCCAGCACGCGCCAGATTTCCCAGCTACCGGTGTTCGCCGGGCCGCTTTGTTTCCACGCCAACTCCGGTTGCCAGTGCACGACTGTCGCGACGGAATCGAGTTGCGTGAGCTGGCCTTCCGTCAGCGCATCCAGTCGCGATTCACGCGGGTCGGCTTGCGCCGCAAACTTGAGTTTCACCGGTGGTTCAGTCTGAATCGTTACCTCGTATGTGCCGGCCAAATCAATTTCCTCCGATTGCAAAACCGGCTGGTTCTCGACTAATTCGATGCGCCGGTACTGCCGTAATTTTTCGCCATGCGTGATGAGCGCGTCTTTGCCGAGCGTCTCTTCGGAAGTCCGCAATGTAAACCGGTCGCCGATGGCAATGTTCAGCGCTTTGTTCCGCTGTTCCAGCAAGGCGCCGAGCGTCCGGTGAAGTAACGGCACAAACGCCGGCCGCACCGGTAAGTCGTTCCACGCCGAATTTGCCGTGCTGGCAAACAGCACCACCCGGCCTTGACCGACGGTGCGCTCGACCATCGCCGCGGCGTTGTCGGCAAACCGGGTGACCACGCGCACTTCTTTCCGGCCAATCGGTTGCAGCCGGAACGCTTTTAGAAATCGCGCCGACGAAAGCGTACCGGCGGCGGGATCGTTCCACAACGTGACCAACGGATGATCGTACGCTTTCGCTTGTAAATGAAATGCGTGTTCGTCATCCGCCGCTTCCATTAACGGGCCGAGCGTGGCCGGCAATAAACCATACCGGTTGGCAAGTTCTTCGTTGTAGAAGCGCGCGTTGACGAGGTTGCCGGGGAAAACGATGAGCCCGCCACCGCGCCGGACGTATTGATCTAAAGCGGTCGCGGTTGCCTGTGAAAAGTCGGAGACATTCGCCAGCACCACCACCGGAAAGTTGTCCACGCGAGTGCCGGCGAGTTCGGTGGGCGTGATCACAACCGGCTCGATGTAGAAATCGTTGACCGCAGTCGAATCGACCGGCAGGAGCGCGTTGCGAAGGTAAAATGTTTCGTTCTCCAATGCGTCCCGGCTCGGATGTCCATCCACCAGCAACACGCGCAACCGGCGCGTGGCGGCAACGACCAATGTCCGCCGGTCATCGGCGGCGAGCCGGTCGCCGGTAATTTCGGCAGTCACGGCGTGATAGCCTTCCGTGCGCAATTTCGTGAAGAGTGAAACATTTTTTGCCGCGCCGGCTGGGATGATGTCGAGCACGGTTTGGTCGGAAGGCGGGTCATTATCCACGGCGAGACGAACGGCGACGCCGCGCGCATCGTCGTGACCGAAGTTTGTGACTTGCACCTCGAAGCGTAAGGATTGATCTACCGGTGTCAGGCTGCTGCCGAGTCGCAAATCGCTGACGCCGAGATTGTGTTCTTCCCGGTCGGAAATCAAAATCAAGTTTAGGTGAATGTCGCGTTTGACTTCGTTGAGAAGCTTGATGGTTTCGCTTAATTCTTCCCAGCCACCGGCTTGGCCATCGGTCAAAAGATAGATTTCCTTGCGCGAACTACCACGGCGTCGCAACGCTTCCACCGCAGCGCGCACCGCCGGAAACAAGCGCGTGCTCCGGTCGGAAAGCGTGGCTTCGCGCAGCGTTTTCCGAGCGAGATTCAGGTCGCGCGTCGGCTCCAAGACGAGGCCGCGAACGACATCGGATGCCAACCAGATTGCGGTGGCGGAATTTCCCGGCATGGCGTCGATAATGGTTTCGGAAAATTTCTTGGCGCGAGCGAACCGGCTTTGCACACCATCGGTCATTCCCATGCTGTAGGAATTATCGAGGATGACGACACCGGTCACGGCGGTGCGTCCCCGGAGGACAGCGGCGGCGTTTTGAAAAGTTGGTCGGGCAAGTGCGAGCGCGAGGAGCGCTAGCAATAAACAGCGTAACGCGAGCAGTAACCAGTCTTCGACGTTCATCCGGCGCTGGTTGCGTTCAACACTGATGTGCAAAAACCGCATCGCCGCCCAAGCCACGCGCCGGACGCGACTGCGATTCAAGAGGTGAATCAACACCGGGACGCTGATGGCACCGACGCCGGCGAGCAGGAGTGGATTGAGAAAGCTCATGGTTTACCGGGCGGAGGTGCGGCGGCGAAATGCGAGATAGCCGCTGAGCACTTCATGAAGTGAGTTCGCGGTGTTAACTAGCGTGTAGTGGCAATGGTTTTTCTCGCAGCCGAGCCGGAGGGCGCTGAGAAAATTTTCGAGTTCGGCGAGGTAGCTTTTGCGGATTTCGCTGGGCCGGGTCAAGAGTTTCGGAGTTTTTTCCAGCCCGGCAAATTCGACCATGCCTTGAAATGGAAATTCCAATTCGTGCGGGTCGAGCACCTGAAAGACGATGACTTCGTGACCGCTGAACCGGAGGTGCCGGATGCCTTCGAGAATTTTGCTCTCGTCGTCAAAAAAATCGCTGATGAGAATCACGATGCCGCGCCGGCGAGTCTGGATGGCGAGTTCGTGGAGGACTTGGCTGATGCCGGTGCCGCCGGTGGGTTCGAACGCGGCGAGCCGTGCGGCGATTTCAAAAATCATGTCGCGGTTGCCGGTGCGCGGAATATAGGTGCGCGTGCCGGTGTCGAAAATATTCAAGCTGACGGCGTCGCGTTGGAGTAGGACGACGTAGGCGAGGCAGGCGGCCATGACTTTCGCGTATTGAAATTTCGTCAGCTTACCGGAGCCGTACTTCATGGACTCGCTGCCATCGAGGAGAATGTGGGCGACGTAGTTGGTTTCCTGTTCGTATTGCTTGAGATAATACCGGTCGGTGCGGCCGAGCACTTTCCAGTCGAGATGCCGGATGTCATCGCCGGGGGAATATTCGCGGTGTTGGGAAAACTCGATGGAGAAACCGTGAAACGGCGATTTGTTTTCGCCGACCATGAAACCTTCGACGATTTCGCGAGCGAGAATTCCCAGCGCTTCGGCGCGGGCAATCGCCGCCGGATCCAGCAACTGCGCGGAAGCTTCCTGCGCCATGGATTACTTCACCGGTTCGTCGGGCGGAATGGTTTCGAGAATTTTACGGACGATGTCGTCGGCAGTCACGCCTTCGCTTTGCGCTGTGAAATTCGGAACAATCCGATGCCGCAAAATCGGCGGCGCAACCGCCGAAACATCTTCGCAACTGACGTAATATTGACCGTTGAGCATGGCGCGGGCTTTCGCGGCGAGGATGAGGTTCATGCTGGCGCGCGGACCAGCGCCCCACGATAACCATTTTTTGCAAAAGTCGGTGGCTTCCGGTGTTTTGACGCGAGTGACGCGGACGATTTTTTCGGCGTAGTTGAAGACGTGATCGGCGACCGGCACGCGGCGGACGATTTTTTGTAATTTGAGAATGTCGTCGCTGGTCAAGACCGGTGAGACGCGTTCCATGCTGCCGGTGGTGGCGCGGCGCATGATGGCGCTTTCTTCCTCGAAGGTCGGATATTCGACGTTGATCATGAATAGAAACCGGTCGAGCTGCGCTTCCGGTAGAGGATACGTGCCTTCTTGCTCAATTGGATTTTGCGTTGCCAAGACGAAGAATGGCTCCGGTAGCTTGTGGTCGTTGCCGCCGACGCTGATTTTGCGTTCTTGCATGGCTTCGAGCATGGCGGCTTGAGTTTTCGGTGGCGTGCGGTTGATTTCGTCGGCGAGCAAAATGTTTGTAAAAATTGGTCCCGGCAGAAATCGGAACTGGCGTTCGCCGGTGGCCGGGTCTTGGTAAATCACTTCCGTGCCGGTGATGTCCGACGGCATTAAGTCCGGTGTGAACTGAATGCGTTTGAATTTTAGATGCAATGTGTCGGCGAGCGTCGAAATCATTAACGTCTTCGCCAAGCCCGGCACGCCGACCAGCAACGCGTGACTGCGAGTGAGAATCGCGATGAGGATTTGCTCAACGACGTCCATCTGACCGACGATGACTTTGGATAACTCAGATCGGATGAGCCGGCAGGAGTTTTGAAGGTATTCGACTGCTGCTAAATCATCGGCTGGAGTGTTCGCTTGATTTTCTTCGCTCATATTAACTTTAACTCGCTTTCAGAAGTTACGCGTGTGAACTGGTACGCCCGGCGGGAGTTGAACCCACAACCTTTGCCTTCGGAATTCGTACCGGTAAAACATTTTACTCGGTTCTCACAGGAGAACAAGAGATTTTATACTACAGCTTTTCACTTATCAAAGGCATTTATGATGTGGCTTGATAGGTACAACTTCATAGGCAAAAATACTCGCTGCAACTGCTATGAACAACGCGGCGATTAAGTTAGCAAGGTGAAAGAAAATCTTTCCGAGCTTCGGCAACAATTTCATCAATTGCGATCTGTTGATTGATGCTCAAGACCGGTGGTGTTTCCTCTGCCAAAAGTTTGCGCGCCTTTTCAGCGGCTCGCCGTTCAAACCGTTCGCGATCCAGCGAATCACTCATCCCCCAAGAAAGCGCGTCGAAAAATGGTGACAGCAGTTCTTCATCCTTAAAATGTTCGGCGGTATGATCGCTAGCAATCGTATTTCCAGAGATGCCGGCGGCGGCAATCACATCCACCGCCAAAGTTTCTTCATTAACCTCGACGCCACGAACCGTGCGCCGGACGTAGCGCGCAATCTCGTTATCAATGACCAATTGCAACGGGCTAAAGGTGATGGCATTTTCCAGATGTCCGACCGTTCCAAAGCCGATGGCCCCTGCCATGATGACTCCCAGCATTGAGACAGCCTTTTGGACGCCGGTTTGAATCCCAGGAATACAGGCGTCGGTTTTGCCGCCATGCACCCCCGAAGGACAACCATAAAACTCAGAGATCATTTGGATGCGCGCGGCCAAGAGTGGAATTCGTTCGGCACCGGCATAGCCAAACAATGAAGAGCGCATGTCGCAATAGCCGGGAGTAAAGTCGATTGTCATTGTGGCCTTTGGATCCACAGCAAACCCTAAAACTAATCCTCCGAGCGTTTCGGCAATTCCCAGCGCCACGGTACCGGCGGCAGTCATCGGAGCCGTCGAACCTGCACACGGCATTGTATCCAAACTTTGTGGTAATCCGCGTTCCAAGTGCGCCAACATCACATCGACCATCACTTCATCAATGCAAAGTGGCGTCCGAGCTTCCGCATAACCCGCCAGAATTGGCTGCCGCCGGTGCGCTTCCCGACTACCGGCAACAACTTCGCCAATTCGACAAATGTAGTCCACTTGGCGGGCATTAAAAGTTTCAATTCCGCCATGCTTCCGTGTGTGTTTAGCCAGCTCCGCCGCCATGACGATGGGGCGAATTTCGACCGGCACATCTTGCGCCGCACACGGCAAACCCGTGTAAGTAATTTGATCCAGCCGATCCGCTAAGCGCAGCGCCTGCCGAGCGTCTTCAAGCGTGGCACTCCGGCGCTTACCTTCCAAGTCCCAGATGAAACAACAAAAACCGCCCGCGTTAACCGAAAAATCCTCATGAATGCTAAAGGGCTGCCGGTCAAAACGAACCTGTGAATAGCGTACAGACATGCGTTTGGGCCAACGGTCAGGATTAGCAAAATTACTTTTCATCCGTTGGATTGCCTGCTCCACAACTTCCTCAGGGAACTTGACGATCCGGGAATCCATATCCACCCGGCAGCCAGCATTTCGTAAATACTCCAGCGCTTTCGGATGCTCCACCTTCATCCCCATTCGCTCTAAAAGTGAAAGCGCTGTTTTGTGGATGTGCTGCATTTCCTCATGACTGAGAAATCGCACCGGTTGCATCAAGGATGTTTTCATAAAATTAAAAATAAAAAGCGCTGGTTAGAACTCCAGCAAACGCGGATTCGTAATGAACGCCCGATTGGCTAATAGTAATTCCTTCATCATCTGGCGACAGTCCCCAATGGACAACCGCGAACAGAGCGGATCTGTAATTACCAACGCCACAAACTCATCAAAGTTACCACGCAAAACGACCTCAATCATGGCCTCTTGGCGATAAATGTGCGGGAGCACCATAATTTTTAGCGACTCCGGCAGCGGCGAGCACAAAGGATGAACACCAGCCGAATCAAACAAACACCGCGTTTCAACCACCGCGTCCACCGGTGCGCCAGCTATTTGTCCAATGTTCCGAAAGTTGGCACCGTACAGAAATGATTTGTACCCGCATAGCGACTCCACCACTTCACAAACCGGATCGTCGCCATGGCCATATTGGCTCTCATCCTGATGGGTAAGGTAGCGCTCCAAGCGTTCGCGCTGTTTTGCGCGCCACCCCTGACGTTCTTCAATGGTGGTGCGCTTGATTGCAAAGGGCAGCTTTCCAGTTTCATTCGCAATAAACCACGGATGATTTTCCACGTGGTGGCGATCACCGGTACTAGGTAGATAACCGGTTTCTCGCCAGAGTGCAAAAACCGCACGATTTCGTGCGCTCTCCGCCAGCGGATCTTTCGTGACAGCGTCACTCGGCAATTGGTCATCACTGCGATAGTAGCCTAGCTCCTTGAGGCGCGAAAGAATATCCACGCCATTCGCATTCATACGAGTGAACCAGGAACCATGATCGATCCCCGTAACCACATAATCCAATCGGGCATCCAGCGGAGCGCCGGCCAACTTGGCCATACTGCGCGCCTGCATTTCCACCCCCGGGCACATTCCAATTGCCTTGATACCAAATTCTCGAGTCGGCACGCGCGTGAGAACGGTCAGTGGATTGGTAAAATTGAGCATCCACGCATCCGGACAAAGCCGCTGCATCCGCCGCGCTAAGTCTTGAAAAACCGGTAGATTGCGCGCCGCCCTCGCCCATCCAGCCGGTCCGACTGTGTCCCCCACCGTCTGCCAGATCCTGTATTTCTCAGGAATTTTCAAGTCATGCCGCATCGCCTCAAAGTCGCCAGTGCTGATGGCCACTAACACGAATTGGGCATCCGCCAGTGCTCGATCCAGATCCTGAGTCGCCTCAATCACCAACGGCGTGCCATGGCGTTCATTATAAAGACGGCTCGCTTGGGTCACGCAGTCCAGCGCCTCTCGATTAATATCGATTAAGCAAATCGTTGTCCCAACTAGTTTTTTGGATTGGACAAATTGCCGCACAAAACCAAAGGTCCACTGATAGCTTCCACCACCAATAATTGTGATTTTCATATTGCAATAGTATCGCCGGATTACGTCGTCTGTCTATTTGACAAGACAATCTGTTTATTGCATTATTCGAAACATGGCTCGCAAATGGCTTTTCCGCACCCCGGTGGATTTTTGCCGCCATCCTGACGATTTTCCGCGGTATCCAGATTTCTTACCGGATCCCGATGGCTTACTGGCAAGCTGGTTCGATGCCGTGGAAATCCAAATCCGTTCCGCCCTAGAATGGCACTGTCTTGATGCTTGGCAGGTGGGACCGCGAACATTGGATGACTCGTTCTGGTTCTGTTTTCCGAAAGGTCGTGGGGAAGCTGTTATCGGCGACAGTCAGCATTTGGTTCACTTCAATCCTGGCGATTTGATTCTGATACCAGAAGGCACACGGCATTGGATTAAACTAAAAGACCGGCCACGAACCAATCTTTTGGTTGTGCATTTTCATGCCGCCCTTTTCGGTAGCATTGACTTCCTCGACCTCCTCGGTTTCCCGTTTCATGTTTTCCGATCTCCGTCGGCCCCTTTTGAACGTATCTCGCACGAACTAATCCGTGAAGCGATGGTCCAACCGCCGGGCTGGCAACGAACTACAGCCGCGCATATCCTTCAGCTGCTTTTACATCTCAGCCGCCACCATGGCAGTCTTTTCCGGTCGCGCGGCAAGGGCAACGCCCGTCAGGAACTATTGCGACTCTTACCGTCTCTAAAGCTCGTCGCACGCGAGTTTTCTAATCCGCGACTCACGGTTGGAGATATGGCACATGCAATCTCGGTGAGTGAAGTTCATTTGCGAAAACTTTTACACCGACTCACCGGTATGAGTCCGGTTATTTTCCTGCAACGACACCGCATTCAGCACGCCTGTTTACTCCTTCGCACAACTCCGCTGAGTGTTAAGCAAGTCGCCGAACAATGCGGTTTTTCTGACATTCCATTTTTTTACCGGGTTTTCAAACAGCGGACCGGCCGAACTCCCGTTATCTACAGAAATGTCCAGAAAATGCGAACCCATCTGAATCAAGAAGTACTCGATGGAAATTGGATTATTCGCTAATGTAGAGCCTAGCAGCCTGTTGAAATATCCTTCCGAAACATTTGAATCTTCCACGGGCTGGACTGTCTAATGATCATGTTCACTGCGAAAAAGAAAGTTGCCCAATCTGAATTCTGGATTGCCGCTGATCAAGTGGTCACCACCGCCAA
>CAINDI010000078.1 GCA_903847335.1 uncultured Verrucomicrobiota bacterium
TACCGGTGCTGGAAAAACGCAGCGGCTTGAAACTCGGTGACTTTAAAATTGGTTACTCACCGGAGCGGATCAACCCCGGTGACCACGAACATTCCGTCGATAAAATCGTCAAGGTCGTCAGTGGTTGCGACGCCGAAACGCTGGAGGAATTGAGCACGTTGTACGGCTTGGTGGCGAAGAGTGTTTTCCGGGCGGCGAATATCATGACCGCCGAATCTGCGAAAGTAATCGAAAACATCCAGCGCGACTTGAACATTGCGTTAATGAATGAGCTGTCGCTGATTTTTGACCGGGTCGGAATCAATACCGACGATGTGCTGGCGGCGGCCGGGACCAAATGGAATTTTCATAAATATCATCCCGGTCTCGTCGGCGGACATTGCATCGGCGTGGATCCGTATTACCTCACCTACCGAGCGCAAGAACTCGGCTACAATCCGCAAGTTATTCTCGCGGGTCGTCGCGTCAACGATGAGATGCCGGTGCGTGTTGGTGAATACATCGTCAAAGGTATCAGCGCTGTTGGAAAGCCACTCAAAGGCGCGACAGTGCTCATCATGGGATTAACCTTCAAAGAAAATGTGCCGGACATTCGTAACAGCAAAGTCCATGACACGATTACCTACCTGCAAGGTTTTGGTATCACCGTTCTCGGCTGCGATCCGATTCTCGACGCGCCGACGGTGAAAAAATATTTCGGAATCGACAATGTTGCCTTCGAGTCCGTGAAAAAAGTGGACGCGGTTCTGATTGCGAATAAGCACAATGTGTTCAAGTCGTTGACGCTCGACCAGCTCAAAACGAAGATGACGCCACCGGTATTAATCGACATCAATAATCTCTTCGACCGCCGGACCGCGACTGCTACCGGGTTCTATTATAAGAGTCTGTGAGTTTGATGATTTTTCTCGCCGGAGTTTCGAAGCGGTTTGGAAGTAAGTGGGCGGTTCAGTCGATTGATTTAGATATTCCGCGTGGGAGTATTTTAGGATTGCTGGGACATAATGGAGCCGGTAAGAGCACAATTATCGGGATGATGTTGGGCCATGTGCGACCTTCCGCCGGGCAAATTTCGATTAACGGGTACGATGTCCGGCGGCAGCGTTCTTTGGCGCTGGCGCGAGTCGGGGCGATTTTTGAAACACCTGCTTTCTACGATTATCTCTCCGGAATGACAAATCTGCGGATCTTCTGCGAATATTCGGCAATTCCGAGTCCGGAACGATTGCAGGCGGCGATTCGATTCGTCCAGTTAGAAGATTGTATTCATAATCCAGTCGCGACCTATTCGCACGGGATGCGGCAACGGTTGGCCTTGGCGCAGGCGTTGCTGCCAGATCCGGAACTACTCATCTTGGATGAACCGATGAATGGGCTGGACCCGGAAGGGGTCGCTGAGATGCGCCAACTGATCGGGAAGCTCAATCACGAGTGGGGGTTGACGATTCTCTTGGCCACTCACGGATTACATGAAATTCAAGCACTTTGCACAAGCGTAGCCATACTGAAACAAGGAAAAATGGTTTTTCATGGGGTATGGCAGACATCTCCCGAGAAAACGCTGGAAGAATTTTATTTGCAGACCGTCCGCACCAATCCGCCAATTTCGACTCCGGTGTCATGAGCTTATTTTTTCGGCAGTGGAAAAATGAACTCATCAAGCTTTTCGCTCGCCGGCGCACATATTTAGGCTTTGTTGGTTCAGTCGTTGCAGAGCTGCTGTTCCTTTTATTGTGGCGACATCCGCTGGCACAACGGGCTTTTGAAAAAGCGATCCGGGGCGGGTCAGCAGAACCAAATCCATTTTTTGATAGCTATTTTCACGGACTGACAATTGCGTTGCTGATGGTGACTTTTACATTTCTATTACTGGGTGGGTTGTATCTGAGCTTGGTGGCCGGGGATATTGTGGCCAAGGAAGTGGAGGATGGTACCCTCAGCATGATCCTCTCGCGTCCAGTCTCGCGGCTGCGCCTCTGGAGTCTGAAATGGTCAACCTGTTCAGTCTACACCTTCGGATTGGTATTCTTCATAGGATTCACCAGCTTGCTGCTGGCTTCGACCTTGTGCGGTGGACTGGGCAAACTGGCGGTTGTGTACGGCCAACACCCACACCATCTTCAGCTCATTTCCATCTTTGATACCGCGGAAGGCTTGTGGCGGTATATCCAAGGATTGCTGCTTTTGGGTGTTGTGATGCATGTGGTTTCCGCGTTGGCCTTTATGTTCTCCTGCTTCAACATGAAGCCCGCGACTGCGGCTATTGCCACGTTGGCGGTCTTTTTTATCGATGCCATGTTGAAAGTGGTTCCGTTTTTCATTTTTTTTGAAAAATGGCTAATCAGCTATCACTTGGCTTGCTGGCTCCGGTCTTTTGCCAAATATGAACCAGCAGTGGATGTCGGCATCTCGGTCTGCTACTTGCTGGCGTTGAGTGGAATTTTCCTCAGCATCAGTGCCTTTCAATTCTGCCGGCGCGACTTTAAGCCGTAACTCCCGATCATGCCAACCCCCACTATCATCTCAGCGGAGCGCCACGAACGGATTCGGCAATTCCTCCGGGATTTGTGGGACTACCGGGAGTTGTTCTGGACGTTTGTTGAACGCGATGTCAAGGTGCGCTACAAGCAAACAGCGCTTGGTGTTATTTGGGTCGTTCTTCAGCCACTATTCATGATGGGTGCTTTTTCAGTAATCTTTGGCAAGATCGCAAAAATGCCGACCGATGGTATGCCATTGCCGTTATTTTACTTAGCCGCCCTTGTTCCCTGGAACACATTCGCCACCGCCCTTTCGCAATCTGCGTTGAGCATGGAATCTAATGCCCAACTGATCAGTAAAGTGTATTTTCCGCGCATCGTTGTCCCCGGCGGTATTATCTGTGGATCCTTTGTGGACTTCGCCATTGGCTGGACGTTGCTCAACGGCATGGCAATTTGGTTGGGACACTGGCATTGGCAACTGGTAGCAATGACTCCCATTCTCCTACTCATGCAAGGCGCGACCGCCTTGGGTGTCGGTTTAGTGCTCTCAATGCTCAACGCGCAATACCGTGACGTTAAACATGCCGTCGGATTTGTGGTGCAAATTTTTATGCTAGCGACACCGGTAATTTATCCGCTCTCAAGATTACCCCTGTGGGCTCAACATTGGATATTTTTAAATCCAATGGCAGCGGTCGTAACAACATACCGAGGCGTACTGCAAAATATGCCAGTTGACTGGCGGTTGGTAGGATTAGCGCTGGTCACGGCACTGTTATATCTGGTGGGTGGAATTTGGTTCTTTCGCCGTCGGGAAATATATTTAGCGGATATCTTGTGAGTTTGGGATGAGTAACAATATCGCCATCAGAATTGAAAAACTCGGCAAACGCTATCGTTATGGTGGGCCGGCGGCGGCTAGCTACAATTTACGGCAGGATCTGACCGACTGGGTGAAGGGAATGTTCAACGGTCGAAAGGCAGTAGTCAGCTCTCAATCTTCAACTTTATTGCATCATACGACTTTACACGAAGTTCAGGAGAAGCATCTCGCGGAGTCGCCGGACCACTTCTGGGCCTTGCGCGATATTAATCTGGAAATCAAACAAGGCGAAGTAGTCGGCATCATTGGCCGGAATGGTGCAGGAAAATCGACGTTGCTGAAAATTTTATCGCGGATTACGCCGCCAACCACCGGTAATATTACTTATCACGGACGAATGGCGAGTTTGCTGGAGGTTGGGACTGGGTTTCACCGAGAGTTAACCGGGCGGGAGAACATCTTTCTGAATGGCTCCATTCTAGGAATGAAACGGAGCGAGATTGCGAAGAAGTTTGATGAAATTGTGGCGTTTGCCGAAGTGGAGAAGTTCATTGATACGCCAGTGAAGTTCTACAGCAGCGGCATGTATGTGCGGCTGGCGTTTGCAGTCGCGGCACACTTGGAACCGGAGATTCTGGTGGTGGACGAGGTGCTGGCAGTTGGGGATGCGGAATTTCAGAAGAAATGCCTAGGAAAAATGGACGATGTAGCGAAGCAGGGGCGGACGATTCTGTTTGTGAGTCACCATCTTCCCTCGATTGAGGCGTTAACTTCACAAACGGTGCTGCTGCAATCTGGACGAATGAGATTCTACGGAGAAACTAGCCGCGCGCTCGAAGTCTACCTACAATCTGCAGGAAAACACACAGGTGAAAAACTGTCTGACATTACAACTCGGACGGGTGCGGGGCGGATTCGGTTCTCGTCCTTTCGCATGACGGACTGCGATGGCCATTCATTGAAGGAAGCGCTTACGGGCCAATCACTAGCAATATACCTCGAGTTCACCAGTGCGACACCGAAGCAGAAGACTCGTGCGCGAGTAGGCATCGCAATCAGCTCGGCGTTGCACGTACCGTTATTCATTGCATCGACTGAAATGACAATGTCGTTTCCCCCATTTATTGGTGACGGCGACACCTTGGTTTGCCGAATTCCCAAACTACCACTGGGAGGGGGGGCGTATAAGGTGGTGTTGTTTATGGAATGCAACGGCGTTGTAGAAGACTGGATAGAAAATGAGATTATCTTGCAGGTTGTTGACCGGGATTATTTTGGT
Organism: uncultured Verrucomicrobiota bacterium; assembly: GCA_903847335.1. Classification (GTDB taxonomy): domain Bacteria; phylum Verrucomicrobiota; class Verrucomicrobiia; order Palsa-1439; family Palsa-1439; genus CAINDI01. The sequence goes on from CAINDI010000078.1 coordinate 4,586, forward strand.
TTCGGGAAGAACTCACCCAACGGCTGGGAGGGTAGAACTGTTCTTGTCGACCATGCGTGGGAGTTGAAACAATCCAGCCACTAGAAAGGTTCTGCTATGTTCTGGCGTGTTCGTCATTTCATTAAACTAAACAAGGTTATACGTCCGTATTTCTCGGATTTGAGAGTCGGGTATCTCGACTGGATGCTTCAATATCATTTGGACATCCTAGGAGGAGTGAAGTCGTCTGAGTTGCAACGTCCAGTCGACAACAAAGGCGACCCGATTCCTTGGCTCACTTATCCGGCAATCGATTACCTTTCGCAGTTCGATTACACAAGTGCCTCAATCTTCGAGTACGGCTCTGGGCAAAGCTCTCTGTTCTGGGCGGCGCGATGCAAGCATATCACAAGCGTCGAGTCAGATAAGGAATGGCTCGCCTATTGTCAACAGCATGCACGGAGCAATCAGCGTCTCGTTTTCCGCGACGAGGGAGCGCCAGAAGCCTATGCGGCGGCGATTGACGATTTCGACGAGAGTTATTACGACGTGATTGTAATCGACGGAAAGCACCGCGCCTTGTGCGCACGCCGGGCGCTGCCCCGACTGGCAAAGCACGGAATGATTATTCTGGATAATTCCGAATGGTGCCCCCAGACGGTAGAAATCCTACGATTGCAAGGACTACTGCAAGTTGACTTTATCGGAATCGGCCCCTTGAATCGTTACACTTGGTGCACCTCGTTATTCCTGCAGCCAACCTTCAAAATACCGCGGTTAAAAACCGAAAACCGGATCGAGTTCCTAGGCCGACTAGATGAAAATCACGATGGCGTCACGGTTCTGAAGCGACCACGTCCATACGCACCTAAGCGCGCTTCTAGTTGACTCGGTCTACCATGCACAGGAATGTATGAAAAACAACCCATTGCTATTGAAACTCCGACGGAAGGTATGGCAGTACAAACGGCAGAGAAACTTTTTGGCAGATTATCGCAATCGGCTGATGTCGCCCTCTTATTCCCAAGAGGGCGAAGACATGATACTTCGCCGCATATTTCAGGGCCAGGATACAGGTTTTTACGTCGACATCGGAGCCCATCATCCCAAAAGATACTCCAATACCTGCATCTTCTATTTGCAGGGCTGGCGTGGAATCAATATCGACCCTGCACCGGGCACTGTTCACACCTTTGCCGCCAGCCGGCCTCGTGACATCACGCTTGAACTTGCGATTGCTGCATCAAGAAAACCCCTGACATACTTTATGTTCAACGAACCAGCACTAAACGGCTTTTCTGATGAACTGTCACGCAACAGGGACGGGAAACGTCAGTTCAAGATTATCAGCCAGAAGCAGATCGAGACCGTAACTCTAGCTGAAACTCTGGACCGGCACCTACCCGCGAATCAGAGGATTGATTTTCTCACTGTGGATGTGGAGGGGTTGGATTTTGACGTATTGATGTCGAATGATTGGTCAAGGTATCAGCCCACCATCATCCTCGCCGAGGACTTGGCCGCAGTTTCTGGTATCCCATCAGGCGGCACACCCTTAACGCAGTTTCTGGCCGAACGCGGCTACGTTGTGTATGCAAAGACAGTAAATACGTTATTCTTCCGCCTCACATCCCGTCCGCTTCCCTATGAAATTAATGCGCAACTGGAATGATTGAATGGCGAGCCGCGCTTCGCACGACTAGGTTAGAAGTGGATATTTCTGTCATCATCTGCACGTACAACCGCGCCGAGAGCTTGCGGCGCACTCTCCAGACTTGCTGCGACCTTGTTATAACGGCAGGCGTGACCTGGGAGCTACTGGTCGTGGACAACAATTCCACAGATGCCACCAAACAGGTCTGTAACGAATTCACCGGCAAACTGCCGCTTCGATACCTTTTTGAATCCCGTCAAGGCAAGAGTTTTGCCTTGAATCAAGGCGTTGTTGTTGCGACCGGTGACTTACTATCGTTCACCGACGATGATGTGGACTTGGCTCCAAACTATTTGGATGAATTATGGCAGGCGGCAATCAAATACCCTGCCGTTAGTGTTTTTGGCGGTAAAATTTTACCGCGCTGGGAAAATCCGCCGCCGCGTTGGATGTCTGATAACGCGAAGTTGCTATTATCTGGTGTAACAGTTCACTTTGATCGAGGGGATGTTGAACATGTTCTCGCAGATGGTAAAAGTGTCTTTTATGGTGCAAATATGGCAATCCGGAAGATTATTTTCGAAAAAGGTTTTCGATATCGTGAAGATCTTGGTCTCGATGGATCAAGGAGAATTGGCGCTGAGGATGTAGAGTTTATGCGTGCAATCCTGACGGCAGGCTATAAAGCGCTTTACATGCCAAAAGCAATTGTCCACCATCGGAATTCGCGCAAGCGGATGGCCGAGCGCTATGTCCGTGAGTGGTTTATCGGATATGGAATGAGTGAGGTGCGCTGCGGAGCAGTTAATCGAAGTCATTGTTGGTTCGGAGCGCCCCGCCATGCTTGGAAAACCGTCGTCTTAAATGGCGCCAAGTATCTTGCCACACGCTGGACATGTCCTTCTCGTGTTTGGTTGCCGGCCGAAATTAAAATGGCGACCACTTGGGGAGAGATTACGGAAATGCGTCGGCAGGCGATTCTAAAAAACCGGGAAAATACGAAATTGTGAAAAAGTTTGTGCGATGCATGATTTTCGTTTTAGCTGTCTTGTGTGCGCAAAATTTCTTTGCAGAAATCCGCGCGGAGATTGTGTTCCATGTTGCTGCCACCGGTAACGATAGCAACGCCGGTGATGAAGCGACTCCGTTCGCATCTATTCCACGCGCCCAGCAAGCCGTTCGCGAAAAGATTGCGGCCGGGCTGACCGGTAACGTCCGGGTGTTGATTCACGGTGGTACCTACGAACTCGCCCAGCCGTTAACTTTCGACCCGCGCGACTCCGGTACCACGCAACATTTGATTACTTATACTGCGGTCTCGAATGAGGTAGTGGTGATTAGTGGCGGACGGCGGATTACGAACTGGACAAAAGGCGACGGCAATGTTTGGACAGCCGAGATACCAGAAGTGAAAGAAGGTAAATGGTATTTCCGTAGTTTGTATGTAAATGGCCGTCGTGCCATTCGCGCTCGTAATCCTAATATCGACGCTTCCGTACCATATTCCGTGTTGCAAGGTGCAACATTGAACAACACCAAGACGACTTGGACAATGAAATTGAATGACGGACAAGTGGCTACTTGGAAAAATATAGCGGATGTCGAAATTGTGATTTTCGGCTTTTGGACAATCATCCGGAAGCGAATTCTTTCTGTGGATTTAGCGACAAACGCGTTAGTCCTTGAACCACCGTATATTCCAGCTAATGGGTTTAACCCGGGGGCTGGTAGTCGTTTTTATTTAGAAAATGCTCGCGCTTTCCTTGATGAACCAGGGGAATGGTATCTGGATCGAACGACTGGAATCCTCAGTTATTGGCCACGGACAGACGAAGATCTTAATGCCACAGAAGTTATTGCTCCACGGCTGACGACACTTGTTACTATCAAGGGTAACGCCAGAAAACTGGTTGAAAATTTACATTTTATTGGAATCCGATTCTATCACACTGATGATCCACTACTCATGCAGGGCTATAGCGGGGCATCTCAAGGATATTATGGATTGGTCAAACCTGACTCAAGGCTGAATACTGGTGGTCGCATGGATGGGGCTGTACACGTTGAGTATGCACGGGCCTGTAGCATCGAAGATAGTGATATCAGTCATGTCGGTGGGACGGCCTTGGATATTGACAAAGGCTGCGCGACGACACTTGTCCAAGCGAATCGAATTTTTGATGTGGGAAACACCGGAATCAGCCTCGGCTTTCACCGTGAAATTCCAACGAAAGAACCATGGTTTAGCTTGGGCGAACAACCTCACTCCAATCAGATTGTCAATAATGAGATTTATGACTGCGGGGTTACCTATCACGATGGCGTCGCGATCCTGCTCCGGTATGCGAGCCAAACTGTCGTGGCGCACAATTCAATCCACAATTGTTCGCATCACGGAATCTCCATTATCTCGAGTCCTGAGTCCTTGCCGCCGGGCGTTGCCGATGGATACTGGATTCAGAACAACGACATCCAGCATGTTTGCCAGATGCTTCCGGATTCCGGGCCGATTTATTTTTGGGGAAAACTCACAACCAATGTCGTGATTTCTGGGAATGTGATTCACGATACCAAAGGGCGGGGTGCGATTTATTTGGATAACGATACCCAAGGCTATCGGATCGAGCAGAATGTTGTTTATAATTTTCGCGAGAAGCCGATTTCATTCTACCCGCATACGATTGATTCGTTTGTAGTTCGCGATAACTACTGGCGAGGCACGAACGATTTTATCCGGACAAAGACCGGGATTGTTTATGCATTCAATAGTGGTTCTATGCTGGATATTCCGTCATCACCGGTGCTTGATCCTAAGCAGTTCACGGTCACCGCCCTCGTCAATCTGCGAAATGTTCCGCCGGGAACCGATCCAAGCACTTGGGTTGTCTGTAAGAATACCAATGAACTAACCGATGGGAATTATTCGTTACTCATCAGTCATCAGAACATCGGGGCGTACCTCAACAGTGGCGGCGGGCGGGACAATTGTTTTGCAGTTTGGAGTACGAATAATCCCATTCAGCCAGGCACTTGGCAGTGGCTGGCGCTTACCTACGATAGTACGAATTTATCGGTTTATTGCGACGGGAAGGCGGTTGGTACAACCGTTGTGAATCGCCCCCGGTCATCCGGTACCGGATTGCTGCGGTTCGGACAACGCGCGGATGGTTATGGTTCGCTCTTTCCCGGCTGGTTGCGCGCCGCCGCCATTTATAACCGGGCGCTCTCAGCGACGGAGATTGCCGTTGAGTTCAGTTCCATCAATCAGACCATAACGCGCACAACACCGGTGGCCGGACTTGTTTTTCAGTGGGATGCCGAGTCCGAGTATTCACCCATCGCGCGAATCTTAAAAGCTACCGGACCGGTGCCAATCTCTGGGTCGGCACAGGCTGCGACTGTAAATCAATTGGCTCAATGAGTTCGGCTCCAATTCATTCCTCAGATTCTCTCGGAATCATCGCCTTGCTTCGGACGCGCTGGGATTCAGTTGTAATGCCCCGGCACCAAATTTTATCGCGCCTTGCGCGTCATTTTCCAATTGTCTGGGTGGAGCGGCCGGCCGGCTGGCGAGATTATTGGTTGCCGAATGGGAAACGCTTTTTACAACGAGATCGCTGGCAATATCCGCTCGATAATCTGGCGGTGTTGACGACGGGCTGGCGTCGGCCATTGGTCTTTCGACCGCCGTGGTTAATGCGGCAGACTTGGAGGTCGCGTCTGCGCTTGGCTCAGAAATGTCTTCAGCAACAAGGTGCGCGCCGCTTGGCGCTCTACCTTTGGCGAGATGAAGAAGCGCCGGCAGTGGACTGCATCCCGCATGATTTTTCCTGTTACCATATTGACGATAATTATTCATTTTCCGATACCGAGGTGGCGAATGCGCCAATCGAAGTCGCGTTGTTACACCGGGTTGATCAAGTGATTGTTCATTCGCCAGCTTTGCAGGCCAAAAAAGGTGGCATCAATCCACGCACAGAACTCATTCCCAACGGAGCCGATTGCAAGTTGTTCGCAACGCCAGCACCGGAGCCTGCTGATCTCCGTAATGTTCCGCATCCCCGAATTGGCTATGTGGGGGTCATTAAAAAACAATTGGATTTGGCCTTATTAGTTCGCCTCGCCCGGTCACGTTCTGATTGGAAATTTGTTTTGGTTGGTCCGGTCGGAAATATGGCCGGTAAAGAAACGATGCTTGCGGAATTAAAAGCGCAGCCGAATGTAATCTTTCTGGGAGGCAAGCCGGCGAACGAGCTGCCGGCTTATGTTCAACATCTAGACGTTTGCCTGATGTGCTATGAACTAAACGATTATACTAAGTACATTTACCCGCTGAAATTGAATGAATATCTTGCCGCCGGCAAGCCGGCGGTTTCTTCGCCCATTGAAACCGTCCGGAGCTACAGTGACGTGGTGACGTTGGCGCAGACCGATGCGGAATGGATTACCGGCATCGAAAAAGGACTAAGTCCGTCTGCCGAATCGAGCGCTTTAGTGGAAGCCCGTCAATGCCGCGCCAGCGAGAACGACTGGGATTTGATTGTGGAGCGGATTGCCAGGATTTTTCGTGAAGGCCTTGAGAGAAGTAAATAATATAATTGAATGGCAACATTTCATCGCGCTTTCAAAGTTTTAGTTTATGACCACTGACAATCTTAAACAACGCGCCGTCTCCGGTGCATTTTGGTATGGTGGTTCGCGCTTTGCCATCCAAGGATTAACATGGGCCATTACGATCCTAGTGGCACGGATTTTAACTCCGGGTGATTACGGTTTAATCGGCTTTGCAATGTTGGTGGGCGGAGTGGCCGATTTAATTAATGAGATTGGAATTGGTGCGGCCATCATTCAACGTCAGGATTTAGATGACGAAGACTTGAGTGCCGTTTTCTGGTTTTCAATGTTATTTAGTCTGTTGATTTATCTGGGCGCATGGTTGTTATCGCCATGGATTGCAAAATTCTTTAACCAACCGGCGCTAACCTCTGTACTACGAGTAAGTATGTTAACCTTCCTGCTGGAGTCGCTCCGTATCATCCCGTGGAACTTGCTTACCAAACGTTTGGAATTCAAACACCGATCCATCATCGAATTCATTGCGAATATCATTAGCGCGATTACAACACTGGTGATGGCTTACACTGGTTTTGGTGTCTGGTCGTTGGTTTGGGGAATGTTGCTCCGCCATGCGGTGCTGACCATTGGCTGCCAGTGCATCTGTCCGTGGTGGCCGCGATTACGATTTACTTGGAGTAGACTGCAAAAGGTGCTCGGCTTTGGATTAAATGTCTCCGGTGGACAATTGGCTTGGTATGCCTATAGCAATGCAGATTTTTTGGTGGTGGGTAAATTATTGGGACAACAACTTCTTGGCCTCTATACCATGGTCTGGCAATTGGCGATGTTGCCGGTGGATCGCATTGCGGCGGTTGTGAATCAAGTGGCCTATCCGGTATATGCTGAACTACAGCATGACGACAAAAAACTAAAAGAGTACTTCCTGAAGATTGTTAGTCTAATCGCTACGGTAATTCTCCCATTATATGGAGGACTATTTCTTGTAGCCGAGACAGCGATTCCTTGTTTGCTAGGCCCCAAATGGCTACCGATTATTACGCCGCTTAAAATTATGTGTGGGGTCGGTATTCTAATGACGTTCAGCACATTAATACCTCCCATTGTAATGGCAAAGGGACGTCCTGACATATCATTAAAGTACACCTTAACCTGCTTACTTGTCATGCCACTTGGATTCTTGGGTGGCGCTCGGTCTGGTATTACTGGTGTGTGCTGGGCTTGGCTGATTCTTTATCCTCAATTGGTAACTATTTGGTATATCACAACTCGCCGCCTAGTAGGTTATCAGTGGAGAGAGTTAGTGATCGCTGTACAACCTGCGGCAATCAGCACGGTTGCGATGTGTACCCTTGTAATTTTTTCCCGTTTTTTAATGACATTCTGCGCAAGTGGATTGATTCGGTTAATTACTCTAGTCATTGTTGGAATATTCAGCTATATCGCGGTCTTTATACGCGTCTTTAAGGAGCAGGCAAATGAGACTTTAAAGTTGTTCTTTCGGAAAAGAGTGGCACCTAATAGGTTATAAAAAACCTGCGACAAAATAGTACAAACACATGGATAAAGACCACAATTAAAAGCGCAATGCACTTCGATAAAACGTCTATAAACGTGTCGCCAGTAACCAATTATAATTCATTAAAATACGCGCTAGTTATTGATAACTGAGGAAGAAAAGCATGTCATTGTTTGCAGGAATTTTTCGTATTGAAGGACAGATTGAGGACAGTGTTGAATCGATTAAGCTGATTACGCAACACATTTCGAGAGCCAATGACAAAGTAGACACATTCAAGTCCAGTCGATTTTTTTTGGCCAAAGTAGATATTGGGGCATTTGGCGAACCAGCGTTAGCCATCTCTGATGAGGATGTTTGTGCGATGGTTGGCGAGGCGCTGTTGGAAGTTTCAGGAAAATACAGTCGATCCCGCTTGGAGGAGGCAAGATTGTTGTCTGCGCAATTATCTCTGAAGAAAGTCGAGTGCCTTCTTGATTGTTATGGCACGTTTGGGTTGTGTCACTACAATGTGCTTGAGCACGAACTAATTTTAGCCGCTGACAAACTTGGTGGAAGGCCAATCTATTATACGATTACAGACGAGGTTGTTTATTTTTCGACTTCATTGCGTGTCTTGGAGCAATTACCTACAGTCCCAAAACGAGTGGATGTACAAGGGCTGACTGAGCAAACGGCGTTTGGATTTCCATTGGGACGAAACACTCCTTATGCGGACATTAAAATTCTTAATGGCGGGGAGTTCTTGCGGGTATGTAAAAATACTTTGGTTTCAAAGTATCATAGATGGGATAATGTTGCGTTACTTGATACGACAGAACCCACGTCGTGCCGTCGGCTCCATGAAATATTTCTTGAAGCTGTTGCATGTCGAGGACGGAGAGACATGGTGGTACTGAGTCAGTTGACTGGTGGTTTGGATTCTCGATGTGTAGTAGGTGCCTTGTGTCAGCTACAGAAAAAGGTTTACGCGATGACAATGGCGTTACCGGAGACGCAGGAGGGGGTGTATTCAGCACGTTATGCGAAGATGATTGGGGCAACTCACATGATAGTCAATCAGAGGCACTCGTTTGAAGCAGTGGCGGATATTGCTAGCAATATTTTTGATGGGAATCGTGATATAGCCCATCCGAGACTGCTGTTAAGTGGCAATGGCGGCAGCGTAGGCGTGGGCCACGTTTATATGGATGAGATGATTGTTAAGCTAATGCGCGAAGGAAAGCTTGATGAGTGCATTAAATATTTTATTAAGAATGAGCGCATTACTTTGCCGACAAACGTGTTTAACCAGTTTATGGCACAAAAGATTACTCATATTCCATTTGAGAGCATGAAGAATGAATTAAAAGGCATTCAGCATGTTGAACCCGGTCGGCGTTTTTTTATTTTTCTTCTGCAAAATGACCAACGGCGGCATCTGCATTATCATTATGAAAACATCGATTTGTATCGGGTCGAGTACTTGGATCCTTTTTTTGATCCGCGTGTTTTAGAATTTGTTATCAGCGGGAATGTTGACTGGTTTCTGGGGCATAAATTCTATAATAAGTGGCTCGAGATGTTTCCCAGCGCGGTACTAGAGGTTCCGTGGCAGGCTTACCCAGGACATGTTCCTTGCCCCTTACCTATTGAGACCGGATTGTCATATCAGTGGGGTAGTACTCCTGTGAGTTTTTTTGCGATGAATCGGCTTTCTTGGGGGAATTGGAAAACGTGTGCTCTAAGTGTGTTTGCGCCTCAATTCCCTTCGTCTATCCTGAGTCGAACAGCAACCTTCTTTCGATTGTTAATGCACCTCTTTAGAATGCGGGATTATTCGTATTTGTTTTCTGTAATTGAAAATTGGTGCGAGTTTTCTGTAAAATGCAGAGGAAAAATGGCGTTTCCATCCCGAGAGAATGAGTAACATCAACAGCGGCTTTAGACTTTAAAGCACTTTGGCCCAAAAATTTTCCGTTCAAATAAATTTACGAATTTTAACAACGAAAGAAATCGGTTCAATATGACAAAACACATTGCAGTGGTTGGTGGTGGGTATTGGGGGAAAAACCTCATCCGCAATTTCCATGAACTCGGCGCACTCCGTGTCATTTGTGACACCAGTCCAGATTTACTGAAAGGCTATGCCGCGCAATGTCCCGGCGTAGAACTATCGTCGTCATTTGCCAGCGTATTGAAGCAGCCGGAGGTGAAGGGAGTGGTGATTGCCACGCCGGCTGTTACTCATTTTGCCTTAGTCAAGCAAGCGTTGCTAGCCGGCAAGGATGTATTTGTCGAAAAGCCTCTCGCGCTGACGCGACCGGAAGGCGAGGAACTGCTCACATTGTCACAGAAAACCGGGCGGATTCTCATGGTCGGTCACATTCTACAGTTTCATCCGGCCGTGCGGAAACTCAAGGAATTGGTGGACAAAGGTGAGCTAGGCAAGCTCCGGTACATCTATTCTAATCGGCTAAACATTGGTAAGATTCGTACCGAAGAAAATATCCTCTGGAGTTTTGCGCCGCATGATATTTCGGTGATTCTCACATTGCTCGGCGAGACTCCCAACCAAGTTACTGCGCAAGGTGGTAACTACCTCTCTCAAGGCTTGGCAGATGTGACCATGACTACGCTCTCCTTTAGTGGTGGTGTGCGCGGGCATATCTTTGTGAGCTGGTTGCATCCGTACAAGGAACAGAAGCTCGTGGTCGTGGGTGAAAAGAAAATGATTGTGTTCAACGATGCCGAGCCGAAGAATAAATTGGTTGCCTACGCCCATAGTGTTGATTGGGTGGATCGTCGGCCAGTCGCTAAAAAAGCTGATGCTGAGCCAATTCCGATTGCCACCGATGAACCGCTCAAGCTCGAATGCGCGCATTTTATCGAGTGCATCGCCACGCGCAAGACGCCGGTGACTGATGGCAAAGAAGGCTTGGCCGTGTTGACTGTGTTAGAAGCTTGTCAGAAATCACTTGATACCGGTGGAACTAGCGTTTCATTGTCTCAGTCGAAACCGGCCAAACCTTACTCCGTTCATGAATCCGCGTATGTGGATGAACCGTCGGAAGTGGGGACTGGCACAAAAATTTGGCACTTCTCCCATATTCTCAAGGGAAGCAAAATCGGCACAAACTGTAATATCGGCCAGAATGTTGTGATTGGTCCAAATGTGACCATCGGCAACGGCGTCAAAATTCAGAACAACGTTTCCGTCTATACCGGCGTGACATTGGAGGATGATGTTTTCTGCGGTCCGTCGATGGTATTTACGAATGTGAACAATCCACGGAGCGCGATTCGCCGCATGGATGAACTCAAACCCACCATTGTGAAAAAGGGCGCGAGTATTGGTGCCAATGCGACAATTGTGTGCGGTCATAATGTTGGCCGGTATGCGTTTATCGGCGCCGGTGCAGTCGTGACCAAAGATGTGCCGGATTTTGCGCTCGTCGTGGGCAATCCCGGTCGTGTTATCGGCTGGATTTGCCAATGCGGCGTGCGGTTGAAATTTTCTGGCAACAAAACCCAATGCAGTGCCTGTGGCGCCGGCTTCATAAAAACTGGCGAGACCATTCAACCCTCAACCTAAGGAAATCATATGCAAGTTCCGCTGCTCGACCTCAAAGCCCAGTACGCCACAATCCGTGACGAAGTTCGTCAAGCCATTGACGATGTCTGCGAATCGCAGCATTTCATTCTCGGACCGCACGTCGAGAATCTCGAAAAACAAGTGGCCGCCTACTCGCAATGTGCCTACGGAATCGGAGTTTCCTCCGGTACAGATGCGCTGCTGGTGGCATTGATGGCGCTGGACATTAAAACGGGAGATGAGGTCATCACCACGCCGTACAGCTTTTTCGCAACCGCCGGGGTGATTGCTCGCTTGGGCGCGAAGCCGGTCTTTGTGGATATTGATCCTAAAACATACAATCTCAATCCCGCGCTACTGGAACGCGCCATCACACCTCGCACGCGCGTGATTATGCCGGTGCATCTTTTTGGTCAAAGTGCGGATTTGGATCCGATTCTTGAGATTGCCAAACGCCATCATTTAGCGGTCATCGAAGATGCGGCGCAAGCCATTGGCTCAGAGTACAAAGGTAAGCGGATCGGCTCGCTCGGCGCGATTGGCTGTTTTTCCTTCTTCCCCAGCAAGAACCTCGGTGGCTTCGGTGATGGCGGGATGGTGGTCACCAATGACGCGGCGTTGGCGGAGCGACTTCGGGTCCTGCGTGTTCATGGCAGCAAACCGAAATATTACCATAATTTCGTGGGTGGGAATTTCCGTCTCGACGCCTTGCAAGCTGCGATTCTTGAGGTCAAACTCAAACATCTCGAAACCTGGACGATTGGCCGTCAGCGCAATGCCGGATTGTACGACCAGGCTTTCGCCAGTAGCAAAATTGGAACACCGGTTCCAGTTTGGAAGAGTACCAGTGACCGGCACTACCATATCTACAATCAATACGTCATCCGAATCGCGAACCGCGACAAAGTTCAGGCGGCACTCAAGACGGCCGGCATTGGGAGTGAGGTTTATTATCCAGTGCCGTTGCATATCCAGAAATGCTTTATCAATCTCGGTTATAAACCGGGCGACTTCCCAGAATCCGAACGGGCTGCCTTAGAGACATTGGCGTTGCCAATTTATCCGGAGCTAGCTCCCGAACAACTCAGTTACGTGATCCAGAAGGTCAAGGAGTGTTGCGCCTGAAAATCGTCACGATTATCGGAGCGCGGCCGCAATTTATCAAAGCGGCTCCGATGCAGGCCGCGCTGCAAAAGCAAGCCGGCCTCGCGCATGTGCTGGTGCATACCGGCCAGCATTACGACTATGCGATGTCGAAGGTGTTTTTTGACGAACTGGCGTTGCCAGTGCCAAATTATCATTTGGAAGTCGGTTCCGGTTCTCACGGCGCACAAACCGCCCGGATTATGGAACGGCTGGAGCCGATTCTGCAAAAAGAAAAACCGGACTGGGTGCTGCTGTATGGCGATACCAATTCTACACTCGCCGGAGCGCTGACCGCGAGTAAGCTGCACGTACCGGTAGTGCATGTTGAATCCGGGTTGCGCAGTTTTAATAAGGCGATGCCGGAGGAGATTAACCGCATTGTCACTGATCATGTCTCGACTGTTCTGTTTTGCCCCACGGACGTTGCGGTAAAGAATTTGGAGCACGAAGGTTTTAGTCTTGAGATGCCGAAAACACCTACAGCTGACACCCCATTGGTCTTCAATTCTGGGGACGTGATGTACGATGCAGCGTTGCTGAGTATTGCCATTGCCGAGCAGAAATCTACGATCTTGAGCACGCTGGGATTAACTCCCAAAAGTTATTATTTAGCTACGATTCATCGCGCTGAAAATACAGATGACCGGCAACCATTGGCGAATCTGCTGGAGGCGTTTGCACAAATGGATGCCCTAGTCATTTTTCCGGCACATCCGCGAACCGTTGAGCGGTTTAAGCGCTTTGAGTTAACCCCTAGTCAGAATGTCCGCGTCATCTCTCCAGTTGGTTATTTTGATATGCTGATGTTGGAGAAGGCCGCGCGTGCGATTCTGACTGACTCTGGCGGTGTGCAGAAGGAGGCGTTTTTCTTTCAAGTGCCGTGTGTGACTTTGCGGCGTGAAACGGAATGGGTGGAGACCGTCGCGACGGGTTGGAACCGGATTGTGAATAACGAGCCGAGTGTGATTTTGAATGCCGTCCGGAAGCTCACACCCGGGAAAGCCGGCACACTCCCCTACGGGGACGGGCAGGCTGCTCATAAAATTATCGAATGTCTGTTGCAGTGCACCAATCACCGGTAACGCCTGCCTCGCGTCGAAAGCGGGTGCTGATTGTGGCGTATTATTTTCCGCCAATCGGAACTAGCGGAACATTCCGGACGCTGAAGTTTGTAAAATATTTACCGCAATTCGGCTGGGATCCAATCGTGCTTACAGTCGACGCACGCCACGAATATATCGAACCAAAAAACGAGGCGTTGTTATCCCAATTGCCTGCTTCAGTCACGGTGGTGCGAACGTATGCGTGGAGTCTGCAGAAATTATTGCACCGCGCTCAGAAAACGGAGAATAGCGCCAACTTAACAAAGGATGTGATTTCCAATAAAAAACCATCCTTCTCACAAAAAGTTCGAGCTTTTGTACGTGATATTTTCCATTTTCCAGATGGGCGAAGTGGGTGGTTTCCCTTTGCGTTGGTCAGAGGATTCATCGCCGTGCGTAAATTAAATGTGGATGTTATCTATACCAGCGCCCCACCGTACACGGGCACGCTCGTTGGTTTGGGATTAAAGTTGCTCACCGGTAAACCACTGATCTCAGATTTTCGCGATCCTTGGGTGGGTAATACTTACCGGTATCAGCCCGACCAGCAGCAGGTCACATGGCAAGCACGCTGGGCCAAGGCGCTGGAGCAAAAAACTTTTGCACACTCCGCGCGGGTGATTAATGTGTCTGCCGATTTGACCGCCAAATCACAGTCGGTTGTGCCACCGGAAAGTCGGTCGAAGTTTTTGACGATTCATAATGGATTTGATGCGGATGATTTCACACCATTGCCGCCGCGAGTTGCCGATGGAAAATTTCGTATAGTTTATACGGGCTGCTTCTATGAAGGCAGCCGGGAGCCAAAGAATTTTCTCCGCGCGTTACGGCTATTAGCCGATCAGTCTCCACTAGAGTTTGAGAAAATCGAGGTTTGGTTTGTTGGCGACATGGTCTGGGCAGCTGCCAATGCGCCGTGGTGTAACAGTTTGAAATTAGGCGAACACATACAGTTCAAGCCGTTTCTCCCACACAAGGAAAATCTCAAGCTACTAGCAGAATCAGATTTGTTGCTGATGATTGGTTCGGTTAAGCCGGCTGATACTGGGAGCCTGCCGGTGAAGATTTTTGAATATGCGGCCACGCGCCGGCCAATGTTGGCTTTGGTTCATGAGGGCGAAAGTGCAAAGTTTGTCCGAGGTTGCGGCATTGGCCGCTTAGCGAATCCGGAGAATCCTGAAGAGATTGCGACCACTCTACTGGAAATGTACCGCGAGATTCGAGCCGGCACATTCCCCACTGAACCGAATCTTGAATTCTTGCGCCAGTATGACCGGCGTGAGTTAACCCGACAATTGGCTGAATTGTTTACTGCTGTGACTCCAGCGCCTTCTTAGAAATGATTGCGCTTATGAGTATGCCGGCGCGCATCATTCGAAAGCTCTCCATTCGTGGAGTTCTGCTACCCGGTTTGTTCCGAATTTCTCGGCGACCAACTGCGCCAGTCTATCTCACGTTCGATGATGGGCCGGCGCCACAGACGACCCCACAGGTTCTGAAACTTTTGCGCGAATACAAGGCGCAAGCGACATTTTTTGTTTGCGGACAGTGTGTTGAAAAAAACTCGGAGTTGACGGCAGAAATTATCCGGAATGGTCACATCCTTGCCAATCATACCTATTCGCATCCGGATTTAACACGGCTGACGACAAGTGAAGCTCTCCACGAAATCGAGCGAACTCAAAAACTGCTCGCACCGTTTCACTCGCCGCGATTATTTCGTCCGACACGTGGCCTCATCGGTCCCCGGCTGTGGTGGGCTTTATGGTGCCGTGATTATCGGATCGCTTTTTGGTCGCAAGACTGTGGTGATTGGGAGGGGAGATTAGAGACCGAATTGGCTGAACGGCTGGCCCAGCGTGTCCAACCCGGTGATGTGATTATATTTCACGATGATCAACCGAATAGCGTGGCGATTCTCGAACTATTTCTCGCCACCATAAGAAGCCGCAATTTTCAGTTCGCTGCTCTCCGCTAAAAATACGACGATGTCTTCAGCATATCGCACAACCATTCTGACCACGCCCGAGCAAATCGCGGCGTTAGCGCCGACGTGGGAACAGCTCCGGCAGCGCCACCCGCAGGCAAGTATTGAACATTCTCCCAACTGGCTTGGATTAGCAACAGAACCGACGGCCAAGCCGCTGGCTGTAGCGTTGTATCGTGGCGATGAATTAGTTGGGGTTGCTTCGTTTGTGGTCAAACCCTGGCGCTGGCACTGTTTGTTGGGGTATAAAACTGTTGCAAAGTTTCCGGTCACACTTGCTGATTTATGCGGTGACACGCTACTGGCTCCGGACGACCTTGCGGCGCACGAGGTGTTACTCAATGCGGCGGCAGATGCGGTGGATTTTGATTTGATTCTAATGGAAGGTCTGCCGGAGAATTCACCACTTTGGCGCGCAGTCTTTGAATCGCCAGTGGTTCGCCGGCGGTTTTGGGCATACCGCCCAGCCGGGAGTAGTCAACGCCGTATCATCCGTCTCAGTGGAACATTTCAAGATTACTTACAGCAATTTAATCCGAAGACACGCGGAAACATCCGCCGGTGTGTGAAAAAAATTGAACAGGCGTGTACGGGTCAAATGCGCGTGGAACGAATTACGACCCGCGATCAGTTGCCAAAGTTTCTGAAAAGTGTCGAAGAGATTTCCGCGAAGAGTTGGCAAGGCACCCGTTTGGGGTGGGTAGTGCGGAATCGCGCGGCGGAAAATGAACGTTTTGGTAAGATGGCGGATCAAGGCTGGCTGCGTAGCTACCTACTCAGCAATGGTGAGCAACCCATCGCATTTGTGTTAAGTTGGCAAGATATCGGCGTGTTTTACTACGACCAAATCGGCTACGACCCTGCGTGGGCGAAATTAACTCCCGGCACGGTATTGCTTCAGCGGTTGTTGGAAGATTTATTCACTCACAATCCGCCACAATATCTTGATTTTCGCTATGGCGATGGCACATACAAGCGGATTTTTTCCAACCACGATTTTCCTGAAGCCAATGTGTATCTGATTCGGAAATCGTTTTACACCGGCCTGCTTCTGGCGACTGACAAAACACTGCGTGCGTTCGCCCGTGGTGTGCGGTGGAGTTTGGATCATTTGAAACTTCGCGAGAAAGTGCGCCACATTTTGCGTGGGCGCTCTCAAGCAAGCGTTTCTGCTGCAAAGTGAAATCGGGCATTCCCAATATCTAAATAATGGCAATCTACCTTTTAGCTGGTTATATCTTAACGCTCCTAATCCGTCCGATGGACTGGTGGCCACCGCTTTTCAATGTTGAGTTGGTCACTATTGGAGCAATTCTCATTCTACTCGTTGGTTTCCCGCAAATCACGGCGCGGCTGTCCATTATTTGGAATCGGATTCCGGAATTCAAAAGCGTAATTTTCTTTTTGGTAGGGGTTGCGCTATCTCCGCTTTCACGTTTTTGGGCGCAAGGGTTTGTGGACGTGATCAATGAATTCGGGAAAGTGATTATTTTTTACGTTCTGATTATCCTCCTAGTCAGAACAGTTAAAAATTTAAATGTTCTGATTATCGCGTTTTTAATCTGCGCGGTCTGGCTGGCAGCCCATGCTGCGATGCAACATCATTTGGGCTATGGTTTCGGCCACCAAGAGCCGCTCTCGCGTAAAACAAACACTAAAGGTGAAGTTGTTTTACAAGCCGTGGCCTTCGGAACACTTAATGACCCGAATGATTTGTGCGTCATTCTTGTGGTGGCAATTCCACTCTTCTATTCGCAATTCAAAACGGCGCGCAATCCAGTTTTAAAATTGTTCGGTCTCGCCGGTGGTGCATTTTCAGCCTATGGGGCTTTCTGTACAAATTCCCGTGGAGGAATCATTGCGATCATGGGAATGATCACCGCCTATGTCTTTCTACTCATTAAGGGAGGCAAACGTTATCTCGTAATGATTTTTACCTTCGCCGCGGTCACCATTTTAGCCCCCTCGCGTTTTGCCGGTGGTGCTTTTGAAGGAAAAGATCGGGCCATCCTTTGGGGTGATGGTTTGGATATGTTTAAAGGCAATCCGATTTTCGGTGTCGGCTATAGTAATTTCGTGGAACTTTCCAATTCGCATCATGTTGCCCATAATTCCTTTGTTCACGTTTTGGCAGAAAACGGTCTCGTTGGCTATTTGCCATTTTTTGCTCTGCTTTATCTAACGGTCATTCATCTTCGCCGCTTGGTTGAATTGAAGAAGTTTATCCAACCTGACCACTTCATCCTCCTGACCGGAATCAACTCTGCATTGGTCGGTTACTTAACAGGGATTTACTTTATTTCCCGCCAATATCAGCACAGTCTTTATTTAATCCTAGGCTTAACGATGGCTGGGGTTTCTGTCGTCAGCGATCAAAATGGGCTTACCGGACAGGTGTTTGGAGCGAAGCAAAGAGATTTTCGGAACGGGCTTCTGTTGGGGCTGGGCAGTGTCGTATTTTTGTGGATTACAGTCCGACTCGCTAATCTAGTCAGTTGAGGCAGCACCCTACACATCAAGAATGTAATTCCAATGCTTCAGCAAAAACTCCAAGTGACTCCCGGTCTGCGCCAGTGCAGATTGAAAGTTAATCTCTTATTAGACGAAAGCTTTAATATCTGGTTGCATAGCTATTTTTTGACCGGACTAATTCAATTAGCAGAGGAGGGAGTAATCACACTGGCTGTTAAGCGCAGCAATAATCCTAGCCACCGGCCAGTATCCCAGCGATATCCCATTCTCACGCTCCAATGTGCTGAGCCGGCTGTTGGGAAGACCCGCATTATTTGTTTCGATCCGCGGGATCAATCCGACGCTTGGCAGATGGAAGCTCTTGCCGGGTGCGATGTGTATTATAAACGCAGCACCTATGCTCCGGATACCGCCCGGCTTACAGATGAGCAGCGGTTAAAAGTTCGTTCGATTAATCCAATGTTTGCAACATGGCCGCCGGCGGCAATTCGTTGGGGGATGCGCTTATGTGTGGACTTTGTTTTGAATGCGGGGCAGCAAATGCTAACTTGCCGGTCAGTTCAGCCGGCACTCCAAGTACTCAGGCAGGATTTCCGGAATCTTGCCACGCTTTCATCGTTGGATCAATATGAGGACACGCCGGTCGGCACGAAGCGAAAACAAGTTCTCTTCCAAACCCGCTTATGGGATCCGGCGGAGGAGAATGGGGATTGGGTGGAGGCGTGTAACCAAGAGCGCGTTCAAATGATTCGAACGCTCCGGGCTAGATTGGGCGAGCGGTGTGTCGGCGGACTAATCAGTATGCCCTATACCCAAAAACACTATCCGGATCTTTTATCTAATTTGACGCCGACGGCAAAAGCCAAACGGCCAGAATTCATTCGGCTTTGCCGTCAATTTCTTGTGCGAGTGAATATTAAAGCACTTTTCGATGCCACACCCTACAGTCTAGGTGAGACGCTTGCCGCCAACAATTGCTTGGTGAGTCAGACGATTCGTAATAGTTTTGCCACACCATTGGTGGATGGACAGCACTACTGGGGGTTCACCACACCGGAGGAATGCGCCGACCGCTGTCAGGAACTACTTGAGGACGATAATAAAGCGCAACAATTACGCGAAGCTGCTTATGAGTATTATCGTATAGCCGTCCAGCCCAAAGCTGCCATGCGGATGTTTTTGGAACAAGCAATGACTTAAGAGTATGGAGGAGCAATCAAATATGTCCGCAATGTTAACGGCCGTTATTACAACTATTCAGGAACCGACGCCGAGCGTTCACGGCATTATCCAAGCTCTTGACAGAGTCAATGGTTCACTACTGGTCATTGGTGATAAAAAAGGGCCCGCAAAATTTACCACGCCGCGGTCCGAGTTCTTTTCACTGTCAGCCCAGCAGCAATTGCCTTTTACGCTTAGTCCACTGCTACCGGTCGGGCATTATGCCCGCAAAAATCTGGGTTATCTCATCGCGATTTCACGCCACGCTCCATTCTTGTACGAAACCGATGACGACAATGCGCCGAATCGCAGCTGGCAAATTCGCACACTACAAACTCGCGCCCAAAAACTTACCCCGCGTCCGTGGGCGAACGTCTATCGGCTATTTCGGAATGACTTAATCTGGCCGCGTGGCTTTCCATTGGATCGCGTTAACGACCCAGCTACGTTTGTCCATGAACCGGCAATGCCACTGGAAACATTTGAATGTCCCATTCAGCAGGGCTTGGCTGATCTTTCACCGGATGTGGACGCGCTGTGGCGGTTGTTATTGGATCGTGAATTTGATTTTCCTCCGGGGCAAAGTGTTTGGCTCCCGCCGGGTACCTGGTGTCCATTTAATAGCCAATCCACCTGGTGGTGGCCGGTGACCTATCCTTTGTTATATCTGCCCGCCTATTGTTCATTTCGCATGACTGATATTTGGCGGAGTTTTGTTGCGCAACGCTGTCTCTGGGAACTTGGGCGCGGGCTGGTTTTTCATCCCGCAGAAGTCATTCAACAGCGGAACGTGCATAATCTGCTCCGGGACTTTGAACAGGAAATTCCGGGTTATCTTCACAACCAACAAATTGTGAACACACTTACGGAGCTATCCTTAGCATCCGGCCCGGGTGCTGTTGCTGACAATCTCATGCGTTGCTATGAAGCGTTAGTCGCAAAAGAGTTTATTCCGTCTTCAGAATTGCCGTTGGTGAAGGCGTGGTTAGCAGATATTGCCGCCCTGAGTTGAATGAGTACCATTGTCCAGTGCGTTAATAATCTTGATCTCGGCGGCTTGGAGCGGATGGTTCTGAGTCTCGCTGGGCAGCTCAAGATGCGCGGTTATAATTCTTCAATCTGCTGCATTGAAAATCGCGGGACATTGGCGGCTGAGGCGGAACAGTTAGGCATTCCGGTCCACGCCATTGAAATGGAACGCCATGGGAAATGGGCTGGCTTCCGGAGCCTGCGGCGCTGGTTGGCCAGTCAGCCGCAACCAGTGATTTTGCACTCTCACAACTTTAAGCCATTTTACTATTCCGCGCTGGCAAAGATTACCGGTGCGGCCACCGGCCACATTCATACCCGTCACGGCGCATTTATCCGGCATCACCGGGCGACTTGGCGTTACCGATTACTCCGGCGGGGCATTAATCGCATCATTACGGTTTCGGAAGATGGCCGATATGAATTATCACGGATGTCTGGTCTTCCCATTGAACAAATCAGCGCAATCCCGAATGGAATTGATACTGACTTTTTTGTGCCGGCAACAGATCGCGTCCCAATCCGCACAGCTTTGGGTGTACCGGTGAATGAAAAAGTGATCATTGTTGTCGCTCGCTTGGCACCGGAGAAAGATTTAGCCACTTTGTTACGGGCGTTTTCAATTGTGCGGCGGCAATTACCATCGGCGGCACTTTGGATTGTGGGCGATGGACCGGAAAAGGAGCGTTTGACTGCGCTCAGCCATGAGCTGGGCAACGCCGGTCAGATTCGATTCTGGGGTGCCCGGAATGATGTGCGCCATTTACTCCAAGCGGCCGATGTATTTGCGCTGACTTCGCTTTCGGAAGGGTTATCCATTGCTTTGATTGAAGCGGCGGCTTGTGGGCTTCCCATTGTTGCGACGAATGTTGGCGGGAATCCGCAGATTGTGAACGCACCCTCGGGTGGGCGGCTCGTTGAACCACGTGATCCTCCGGCTTTAGCGGCCGCGCTGCTGGTGATTTTGAATGATGATGCCGGTCGGCAGGTTTTGGGAAAGGCCGCCCGGCAACATGCGGTGGAAAAATTTAGTATTCGCCAGATGGTGGATGGCTATCTAAATTTATATCAGCAAGCTTGTGGTGAACGGCCTTTATGAGAATCCTATTTATTTCCAATTTGTTCCCCAACGAAAAAGAATTGCGCTTAGGAATCTTTAATCGTCCACGGATTAAACATTGGTCGCGATATATGGAGGTGCAGGTCATTGCGCCGCTTAGTTGGTTTCCAATTCCCGGTAAATACGCGCATCCTAAAGGGATACCGGCGGAAGAGGTGATTGATGGAGTGAACGTTTACCATCCCCGCTCTTTTTACCTACCCAAGGTCGGCCGTACGCTGAATCCATTATTGTTTGCCGCTTCGATTTTCCCGCTGATCCGACGGATTCACAGCCGGTTCAATTTCGACCAGATCCATGTTGACTGGCTTTACCCGGACGCCTGCGGTGTGTCGATGATTGCGCGACTAATGAATGTCCCGCTCACCGTCTCGGTTGCCGGTTCAGATGCGAATATCTATCTGAATTATTGGATTCGCCGCCGGCAAATCTTACGGGCTTTGGAGGGCGCGCGCGCGGTCATTACTCGAAGTGCGGCTCTCAAGCACCGATTAGAAGAAGCGGGCGTGAATTCCAAAAAAGTTCATGTGATTTACAACGGTGTCGATTGTGAGCAATTCCAACCATTGGCGCAGGATGTGTGCCGGCAACAGCTGAAGATTCCGAATGATGGACCGGTCCTGCTGTACGTTGGCAATCTAGTGCCGGTGAAGGGCGTAGCGGATTTGTTAAGCGCATTTGGAAAGCTTCGTCATGAACTAGGAATTCGCGCGACGCTAATCATGGTGGGCGATGGCTATTTGCGCAAAAAACTTGAGGAGCAAGCCTGCCAGTTGAATCTTGAAGATGGAGCGATTCGGTGGACCGGAAACATTCCCCCGAAGGAAATCGGAACCTACATGTCAGCGGCAAATGTCGTTTGTCTCGCGAGCCATGCCGAAGGTGTCCCTAATGTTTTATTGGAAGCCAATGCCTGCGGCCGGCCTTTTGTGGCCACGAACGTCGGCGGAATTCCTGAAATCACAGTGCCCGGAACTGGCCTACTGGCACCGGCGCAAGATCCGGCCGCCTTTGCCGGCACGCTTAAAACTGCGTTGGAAACTTGCTGGGATTCGCAGGCGATTCGGCGTCATGCTTTGCAATTTTCATGGAAAGAGAATGCCAACCAAGTAACCGAAATCTTCCGGTTAGTTCAAATCAACGCGAATTGAAATTACCTCTCTTGTCATATGCAAACTGACTCCATTATTTGCTTTGCTAAAGATTGGCACGAGCCAAAAACCAGTGTCAACCATGTCATGGAGGAATTGGCAAAGACGCATCGGATTTTGTGGGTGAATTCCATCGCGATGCGCTCGGCGAATTTCGCTTCCGCGCGCGACTGGAAGAAAATCTTTCGCAAACTGCGAACGCTATTCCGGGGTATGCAGCAGCCCTTGCCGAATCTTCGGGTTTTTACGCCGTTGGTGATTCCTTTGCCGAATTCCCGATTGGCCCAGGCAATTAATCGCCGCCTCCTCCGGTGGGGAATTAATCGAGCTGCTAAACGCTGGGGTTTGCAACGACCGCAATTATGGATTTTTCAGCCGAACGCCGTTGATTTTATTGGAGAGTTCCACGAATCGCTGGTGGTGTATTATTGTGTGGATGATTTTTCCGGTTTTAGTTATCTGAATGCGAAACTCATGCGTCAGAAAGAGCAGAATTTGACGGCTCGCGCAAATGTAGTTTTTGTCACCGCCCGGAAACTACTGGATCAGAAACTTGCGCAAAACCCACACACCTATCTTGTACCCCACGCCGTTAACCATGAGTTATTTGCGCAAGCCTTAGTTCCTGACTGTGTAGTACCGGTCGAGCTGCAACGCCTGCCGCGGCCGATTATCGGTTATTATGGCAACCTTTATGATTGGGTGGATCAAGAGCTACTCGCCGCATTGGCGCAAGCCCGGCCCGCTTGGTCATTTGTTCTCGTTGGCAAAATCATGAGCGAAGTTTCGGTCCTGCAGGCGCAGCGCAATATTCATCTGCTTGGGCCGCGTTCGTATGAAGAGCTACCGGCGTACTGCAAAGGGTTTGACGTGGGTATTATTCCGTACAAGACGGCTGACCCCCGCATGCAATCCGTCAATCCACTGAAATTGCGTGAATACCTTGCGGCCGGTTTGCCGGTCGTCTCCGTTGACTTGCCGGAAGTTCACAACGTGTGCGCGGATGTGCGCGTGGCACACACCGTTGCCGAATTCCTCCAACAAATCGAGGCCGCGCTCGCCCAAAATTCTTCAGCCGACCGATGCCGTCGCAGTCAGGCGATGTTGACTGAGACTTGGAGTGCACGGATGGCGACCATTGAGCAGCATCTTGCTAACTTACCGGTGGTAAACCATGTTTGATCTCATTCGCGAAGATCTTCGGGTCAAAGCTCGCTGGTGTTGTGGCGGTGACGCGCCCCGACACATCTTGCGGGTGCTCGTTTGGGATGGCACGTTTGCCACGCTGATTTACCGGGCTTCACAATTCTGTTACCGGCAGCATCTTGGTTTGCTAGGTGCAATTCTTAACCAACTCAATCCGATTCTGACTCATGCTGTAATTGGCCGGCGCGCGCAATTCGGCCCTGGCTTCGTAATTCTTCACAGCATCGGCCTCGTCATCAATACCGGTGTGCAGGCAGGACGCAATCTAACTCTGGAAAATGGCGTGACGATCGGAGCCGAAAAAGGCCACGCGCCTGTTCTTGGTGACAACGTCTATATCGGAGCTGGTGCTCGCATTATTGGCAATGTTCGCGTCGGGAATGATGTTCGCATCGGTGCCAACGCTGTGGTCATCAAAGATGTACCGGACAATGCCACCGCGGTGGGAATTCCCGCTCGCGTCATTCGGATCGGTGATCAAGAAATTAAACCACCGGTAGGATCTGACGGAATCTGAAATGACAGCGGATATCAAAATACCAGCTTCAGCTGGGGGTGTTGGTGGGGGAATCAAACGCGCGAACTGGTTGATTCTCGGTGCAATTTTGTTGTATCTAGCACAAGTTTTGCCACTCTTGCAGACGCGTTGGGTAGAAGACGAAAGTTGGCAAAGTATTCCCGCGTATAGTTTAATCACCGAAGGCCGTATCCGGAATCCTACATTCATGGCCGCGGACCGTGAGTTCACTACCTGTGTGAAACCACCGGCGCATACACTCTTGCTGGCACCGGTGTTTAAGATTTTTGGAGTTGGCGTGATCCAAGCTCGATTACTGTCGGTACTCGCCGGGATCGGTGTAATCGTCCTTACCTTTCAACTGGGCCGCGCCTTCGCCTCTGCGGCAGTTGGCGTCATCGCATCTTGGTTGGTCGCAGCCGATAATTTCATTTTTCTTGCCGGCCGGAGCGTGCGCCCAGAAATATTCGTAGCGCTTTGTGGGCTATTGGCGATGCTTTTGTCGCTTCAGGCTAGTAAAAATGATTCATTTATTCGGGCAGCATTTGCGGGATTGGCTGTGGGTGCGGCAATGCTGTTTCATCCGAATGGACTGCCGCTAGCCTTTGGTGCCGGAGCATTATTATTTTGGCATGCGCGCATTGCGATTTGGAAACAACGCCGTGTCTGGGGATATATCGCCGGTATCTTTCTATTGGCTACCAGCTTTTGGTTGTGGTCGCATTCAACGGCAATCCATCGCAAAGCTTTCGTCGCAACCTATAGTCGCGCCGAAGCGGTACCGCTGCTTATTAAATTTTATACAGAGGCAATGCGTTACCAAGATTTCCTGGGCATTAGCAATTCGCGTTTTAGTTTGCCGATTCCAATTCCGTTACGCGCCCATGTCGTATTGTTAATCATGGTGAGTCTGATCATTTTGGCTTGGAAAAACCGGTCGTTGCTGGGCTGGCTCCTGCTTTTAATCTCCCCATATCTTCTTTTCTGGATCTATACGATTAACAAAACTTCACGGTACTTTGCGGTTGTCACGCCGTTACTTGCGATTGTAATCGCAGCCGCTCTTCTGGCGCTTGCCAAGCCTCGCTGGTTCCGCGTGTTGATTGCCACCGGTTGTGTAATGTGTGGATTGAGTCAGGTCGCCGGTAACTTGTTATTCTTGTATCTAAATCGCCGTGCAAATTTCGCAGCCGTGCAGAAGTCGCTCCGGCAATTGATTCCTACCGGCGAATCGGTGTACGGGGCGATTACGTTTTGGCCGGCCTTGTATGACCGTGGGTACAATGCGTATGACCGATTATCTTTTTCAGAAGCCATCCGTACTCGTCAGCCGCATTATCTGATTATTAATGACCGCGTGATGATCAAAGGGCAAGGGCTAGCAGCCTGTTGAAATATCCTTCCGAAACATTTGAATCTTCCACGGGCTGGACTGTCTAATGATCATGTTCACTGCGAAAAAGAAAGTTGCCCAATCTGAATTCTGGATTGCCGCTGATCAAGTGGTCACCACCGCCAA
>CAINDI010000079.1 GCA_903847335.1 uncultured Verrucomicrobiota bacterium
CCGTACCCGGTGAGTTCTACCAGCAATATTGCCGGCGCTAGGATGCAAAGGAATTTATTCATATCGGAGTGCCTCAATGGGGTCTAGTTGTGACGCTTTTCGCGCCGGATAGAAACCAAAAAATACGCCGACAGCGGCGCTAAATAAAAACGCCACCACAATCGCCGGTATTGAAATCAACGTCGGCCAGCCGGCCAATGCGGATAAAGTTTTTGCCACACCAATCCCGATTGCGATGCCAAGAATGCCGCCGAGCGAGCTGAGTGTGATGGCTTCAATCAAAAATTGCAGGAGAATATCTCGGGCGTGCGCGCCCACCGCCATGCGGATGCCGATTTCGCGCGTTCGTTCTGTGACACTGACGAGCATAATGTTCATGATTCCAATCCCGCCGACCATTAGTGAGACGCTGGCAATCGCTGCGAGTAATAATGTCATGACCTTGGTAGTCGCTGTGGCCATTTGGGCGATTTCTTCTTGGTTGCGCACGGTGAAATCGTCTTCTTTTGGAGGGGAAATGTGGTGATGTTCGCGAAGTAAGGCTTCGATTTGCCGTTGGACAGGGGTGAGCAAGTCTTGTGACGTGGTCTGCACATTGATGGCGCGCAGATTAATTGTGCGCAGAAAGCGCTTCATCACGCTGGTGTAAGGTGCATAGATGACATCATCTTGATCCGTCCCCATCACCGACATCCCTTTCGGAGCCAGCACGCCAACCACGACCATTGGTACCGACCAAATTCGCACGACTTGACCAATCGGGTCTTCGTCGCCAAACAGTTGATCAGCAACCGTCTTGCCGAGTACGCACACTTTTGTGGCCCCGCGCACATCCTGTTCGGTGAACGACATTCCCGCCATGAATGGCCACTGGCGGATGGTAAAATACTCCGGTGATTCCCCGAGCATCCGGGTGTTCCAGTTTTGGCTACCGGCAATCACTCGGCCTCCCAACCCAATCTCTGGGCTAACGGCTACGACGCCAGGAATTTCTTGCGCAATGCCTTCGACATCCCGCATTAGTAATGTACCGGCGTTGCCTTGGCCCATTCTTACGCCGCCACTGGTGACATTACCGGCCCAAATGATAATGACATTTTTGCCGAGACTGGCAATTTGCGCATCGACTTGAGCCTTCGCGCCATTACCAATCCCGACCATTGCGATCACTGCGCCAACGCCAATGATAATACCGAGCGCCGTCAATACCGACCGGAGTTTGTTCCGGCGGAGTGCGCGCAAGGCGATGCGGAATGTGGCAAAGAATCTCATGCGGTTAGTTGCACGGCCTGATGATCCTGCTCAAGACGCTGTAGCTCTTCTATCGCCGATAAACGTTTAGAAACCAGGACATCGCTGACGACACAGCCATCGCGCATTACCACGTTTCGCTTGGTGTATTGTGCGATGTCCAATTCATGCGTGACCATGACAATGGTGATGCCTGCATCATTGAGTTTTTGGAACACGCCCATGATTTCAATACTGGTCCGGCTATCCAGATTGCCCGTCGGTTCATCGGCCAAAATCAGCGCCGGCTGATTTACCAAGGCGCGAGCAATGGCCACGCGTTGTTGCTGACCACCGGAGAGCTGACTCGGATGATGGTCGGCCCGATCAGCTAACCCGACCACTTGCAGAGCGCGGGTGGCCCGTTCGGTAATATCATGATGATGTAGATGGTCGCGAATGTATAACATCGGTAATTCAACATTTTCCAAGGCCGAAGTGCGCGACAACAGATTGAAACCTTGAAAGACGAAACCAATTTTGGTGTTTCGGATATCCGCGAGTTGCTCGCGGGTTAACTCGGATACATCGACGCCATCGAGGAGATACTGACCGCCGGTCGGACGGTCGAGACAACCGAGAATATTCATCATCGTGGATTTGCCAGAGCCGCTCGCTCCCATCAGCGCCACAAACTCACCCCGGCCAATCGTCAATGACACGCCGCGCACCGCCCGGACATCCACCTCGCCTGTGTGGTAAGTCTTATGAACATCTGCGAGCTGGATAACGTTCGGCATTAGTGCAACCGGGTGCCACCACTAAATGGATTACTGGTTGTCGTCTCGCGGCCTTGTTTGAGAATGGCCGTTACCACATTGTCACTTTCCTGCAATTCGTTTCCCAGCACTTCCGTGTAAACTCCATCGCTGATTCCGATTTTAATTTTTACCGGTAGTAGTTTATTCGTCTTCAAAACGTAAATTGTCCGATCAGTGCGGCGTTCGCTCTTCAGCCGTGTTCGTAAACCACCGGCACCCGGCACAGCAGCCTGCGCTGTGGTGTTGGTGGTTAATTCGGGCGGGCGGAAACGCAGCGCCGCATTCGGAATCTGTAGTACGCTATCTCGTTGCTCGATAATAATGGAAATATTGCTCGTCATCCCGGGCTTGAGCTTCAGGTCGCTGTTATCAACGCTAATGACCGTGTCATAAGTCACGACATTTTGGACGGTAATGGGCGCGTTACGGACTTGGGTGACCTTGCCGTGAAATAATCGACCGGGAAATGCATCCACCGTAAAGTCCACAGCTTGCCCTTCCGCAATCGTTCCAATATCCGCTTCCGCGACATTCGCATCGATTTGCATTTTGGTCAGGTCGGCGGCAATCACAAACAACGTCGGCGCACTGAGGCTGGCGGCCACAGTTTGCCCGACATCGACGCTGCGCGAAATGACTGTTCCCTCCACCGGCGAGTAGATTGAACAATACGAGAGATTAACTTTCGCCATCGAGAGCGACGCTTCTTTCATTAAAACAGTCGCTTCGGTTTGACGGAGCGTTGCCATGGCGGTGTCGTAATCCGAATCCGCGACTAACTTCGCCTCGAACAATTCTTTCGATCGCTTGGCATTGACTTGCGCGAGATCGCGCGTTGCCTTGGCGTTGGCGAGATCACCTTGAGTCTGCTGAACAATGGCTCGATAGGTGGCCGGATCAATCTCCGCCACAAGCTGGCCTTTTTTTACTGAGGAATTAAAGTCCACATACAAAGTTTGAATAATCCCCGAGATTTGACTTCCCACAGTGACATTGGTTACCGGATTGAGCTGCCCGGTAGCGGTGACCGATTGTATAATTTCGCGGCGTAGTACAGCAGCAGTTTGGTATTGAGTACCGTCCTGACTGCGCCGGTAAAGCCACCAGCCAATACCGGCGCCAACCAGCAATACTGTGGCAACGACGCTAATCCATTTCCAACTGCGTTTTTCATTTGTAGGCACGATTAATTTCTCCGGTCAACAGGTGTGATGCTGAAGCTAATTTGATTAAACCCGATTGTCTGTAAAAAGTTGCGGATAATTATTTCGGCGTTTTGCTGGGCATTACTCAGGATTCCCATCTGCAGCGCCGCCAGTCGCACATCTTCCAGCGCCGCGCGCCGGGCGTTTTGTTCAAGGTCTGGATTCAGACTCACCCACGGTGTCCACCAAGTTTTGCTCCGGTCCCAGACTTTGGTTTCTTTATCATCGAGCGAAACATCAAGAATACTCGCCGGTGGCAACCCAATCATCACGACGCTATCAGTCCGCCTGACCGTGGCGCCGGCCAAGTTCACACCGCCGAGTACTTTGGCCTGTACCAACATCAACACTTGCTCGCTGCCGAACGGAACTTTTTGCTCCTTGAGGCCGATCACTTTTTGGATGTTGTACCGGACGGTCGTCAACTCGCTAAGCGCTTGGATTTGTCGGAGAATCGCCGGTGTATCAACAGTGGTCTGAACGACCGTTCGCTGCGGAAAGTACTGGTAATATAATGCCAGCCCGGCCAGTCCGATAATCAACGCCGAGATGAAATAAAATTTAATAGTTTGCCACATCGCTTACCAATCCTTTTGCCGGAACACCACGAACTGATCTTTTCCCACCGGCAGAGTGTAGGGTCGGGGGCTTTTGACGGTGATGAAATATTGCTGCCCCACCTTCAACGCAATCAAGCCAGTGAGCGCCTCATTGGGAATCACGAATCCAAACACCTCGCGTTCCACCGCGCCTTGCGCCGGAATGCGGATTGTACCCAGCTGCGTCGGTTCGTAATATTCCTTTTCGTGATCCAATAACACAAACCATTCGCGTTTCAATATCACCTCGAACGGATTGGGATTTTCCAACCGCAACGACACAATCACCATGCAGCCGGTCTCGATCCGACCCACCGCGGTTTCCAGTGGGCGCACGAGATAATTTGTTCCGCCATAGGTGTGCACCTGACACGGTTGCGAAAATGACTGCGAATCATGCGACCGCAACCAGACTAGTGCGGTGATACTGAGAGCGTTGATCGTGACAATCCCACCAATCGCAATCCACAACCGTTTACCTTTCATGGCTGACCTACCGGACCGACGCGCTGAACTAGCTTGTCTCGCACTTGATCGAGACGCGCGGCTAAATTTTCATCCGTGACCGATGCCCTGAGATTCGTCACAATTCGTAATCGCAATGCGTAATCCGGTTTGAATCGCGGCGGCGGAATGATACCGGTGCCTTGGGTTAGACGCGTAGCAAAACCCGGTGTTTCCAAGCCTGTCGCCGCCGAATCCATACGCGACGGATTACCGGTCAATGTTAGCAGCAATTCTTCCGCGTGCGGATTTAGCTCCACCGTCGCGCCGAGCAAAAGTGTGGCGCGTTGTTTGCCGGCCTCATTGAGTAATGGTGAAGAACACAGCCGTGTCAGCGTCTCAGCCTTGTCCCGGTCGGCCAATAATGCCACGGCGTCGAGCGCATCAAGGTTGTTTTGCAGCGCCGCTTGTTCAAGCTTAGGAAGCGACTGCATATCCGGATTGCGCGTGGCTTCCAAAATCCACGGCTCGATGTCCGGCGCACTTTGCACCCGGCGAAACGGAATCCGCCGAATCGGCTCCGCCGCTGGCCGGCTGCGCAGCTCCGTTACCGTCTCACGCAAGCGTTGGACTTCGGCAATTAGTCGTGCGTTCTCTTGTTTTTCACTGGCCAGTTCCGTGACGCAAGAATCTGTCGCCGGTAACGTCGGCTTCACAAGGTTACCGGCCCAAACCCAATAATAAACCAACCCAACCGCCGTCATTACCAACGCGCTGGTCCAGAGCCCCACCGCAAACGCCGCTGTAGGTTTCATCGCCGGCACTATAGCCGGTCCGGTCGCCGGGCAAAAGTAATTCTTCCGCTGTGTTAAATGAAACCCAACTCTTTCAAACTCACGAAATCCTGTTCGCGCCCGGCGGTTTTCTGTCCGAGGATAATGTGGTCGTGAACCGCGATGCCGAGCAACTCACCGGCTTTGACTAACCGGCGCGTGACGGCAATATCTTCGCTGCTCGGCGTCGGGTCGCCGCTTGGATGGTTGTGAACGAGAATCATTCCGGCGGCCGACGCGACAATGGCGTCTTTGAAAACTTCGCGCGGCTCGACGACGCTGGCGTTCAACGAACCGCGCGAGACCGGACAGATTTTGAGAAGCGCGTTTTTGGTATTCAGCAATAAGACGTGAAATTCTTCACGGTCGAGCAAGCGGAAATCTTCCCGAACATACGCTGCGGCTTCCGCCGGTGTAGTAATCACACACATTACCAAATGAGAAATTTCTGCCAACCGGCGGGCCAACTCAAATGCCGCTTTCAACTGAATCGCCTTCGTCTCGCCAACGCCTTTGGTTTTCGCAATAGTTTCGAGCGGAGCGCCGGCCAGTTTATCGAGAGAGCCGAATTGCCGGAGAAGTTCCTGCGCCACCTGCACTACCGAAATACCTTTCGTACCGGTGCGTAGTAAAATCGCGACCAATTCCGCTTCGGTCAATGCCACCGGCCCGCGCTTTTTGAGGCGTTCGCGTGGTCGTTCACCTTCCGGCATCTCGCGAATGAGATAGCTGCTCATACTGGTGACGATGGCGAACCGGCGCCGGTGTGTCGAGGAGAATTTCGCGGGTTGTTCCGGCAAATTTGACAGACGCGCGTTCGCCACTATGTTTCCGCGTCGCAGTTATCCAAAGGAAATTAAAATGCCCACTACCAAACAGCCCAACATTATCGCCTGGTTAAAACCAACATGCGGATGGAGCAACGGCGTTCGCGCCACATTCAAGAAATATCAACTCGCCTATGACGACCGCAACATCATCGGTAATCCAGAATTGCGCGCTGAAATGGAAGCGCGCACCGGCCAAGAATTATCGCCGTGCGTCGAAGTGGATGGTCACATTTTGGCTGACGTCAGCGGCGCGGAAGTGGAAGCGTGGCTGATTGAGCGCGGTTACATCCAACCCAGCGCTGCACCGACGGAGGTGCCGAATAATTCTTCCTGCCAACCACACGGTGGAACCGTACCGGTGGGAAAATAACCGGCGCGTTATTCTTCCGAGATAACGTACGGTTTTAATTCACCGGCCATCACGCGCGGAATTTGGGCGCGGAGAATGACCCTACCGGCTTCGTGTTCGCGCGCCGTGACATAACCGGCGCGGTACACCAACGCAATCGCTTGTTGCCGGTCCGCCGGAATCGAAAGCGTCACGCTGACGCGCCGGTCGCTGAGCCGCAATGCGATTTCGTCCTGCAACACGTCGAGATTTGTGCCGCATTTCGCGGAAATCTCCACGCTACCGGAATGCTCGCGTTGCAACCGCTCCACCACCGACCGGTCCTCGCCAATCCGGTCGATCTTATTCAACGCCACCACCACCGGCTTCATGCCGGCGTCGAGATCATGGAGCACCACATTGACCGCGGCGATTTGCTCGTGCACCTGCGGATGCGTCACGTCCACGACATGCAACAGCAAATCCGCCTCGGTGGTTTCTTCGAGCGTCGCCTTGAAGGATTCGACCAAATGGTGCGGCAGCTTCCGGAGAAAACCAACCGTGTCGCTCAATAAAATATTTTGATTGTTCGGCAACCGGTGCTTCCGCGTCGTCGGGTCGAGCGTCGCAAACAATTTATCTTCCGCCAACACACCGGCATCGGTCAGTTTATTCATCAACGTGCTCTTACCGGAGTTCGTGTAACCGATGATGGAAACGCGCGGCCAATGCAGCTTCTCGCGACCGCTCCGTTCGATGCGCCGATTTTTTCGGACTTCTTCGAGTTGCCGTTGCAGCCGTGTGATTTTTTCCTGCACATGCCGGCGGTCGGTTTCGAGCTGCGTTTCGCCGGGACCGCGGGCGCCGACACCGGCGCGTTGCCGGGACAAGTGCGTCCACATCCCGGTGAGTCGCGGCAACATATATTCGAGCTGTGCCAGTTCGACTTGGATTTTGCCTTCGCGGGTCCGGGCGCGCTGCGCAAAAATATCGAGAATCAATTCCGTCCGATCAATCACCTTGATTGTCGGGCCAAGAATTTCGCCGAGATTCCGGCCTTGCGCCGGTGAAAGATCGTCGTCAAAAATCACCGTGTTGGCGGCGAGTTTCTGGCAAAGCGCCGCGATTTCGGCAACCTTGCCTTTACCGACGAACGTCGGCGCGCTGGGCGCGTCGCGTTTCTGCGTGAGCTTATCGAGAACAGAGACGCCGGCGGATTCAGCGAGTTCCCGGAGTTCATCGAGTGAATCGTTCGCAGCCCACCGGTCAGTGCCGGGCCGATCCAAACCAATCAACAACGCCGCCTCCGGTGGCGGCGCTTGGGTGTCGTACATCTTCAGCGCGATGGTAATTTCTCCAAAATTTTCTGTGCCGTAACTGTCGGCGGTTCGTCCGCCGCGACTGGAATCCACTCTAAACCCGGCTCCCGGCGAAACCAAGTCAATTGTCGCCGCGCCAGTTGCCGGGTGCGTGTTTTGATGAGCGTGACCGCCGCCGGTAGCGTCAACTCGCCAGCAAGATGCGCGGCTAACTCTCGGTAACCGGCGGCTTGCATCGCAATCGGATTTTTTGCCAGACCTTGTGCGAGAAGTTGCCGGACTTCTTCCACCCAACCGGCGGCGATTTGCTCATCAATCCGGCGTTCAATCCGCGCGAACAAATCTTTCCGGTCGCGTTCCAATCCGAAAATGAAATCGCTGGGCCGGCTGGTTTGTGTTTGGAATTGGCGAATGGATTGACCGGTGGCGTGAAAAACTTCAAGCGCCCGGATGAGCCGGCGCGGATTGTGCCGGTCAATCGTGGCGGCGGTTTGCGAATCGAGTTGCTGGAGTTCGGCGAAAAGTTTTTCCACCGGTAACGCTTCGAGCCGGGCGCGCAATCCATCGTTCCGGCCGGGACCGGTGAACAATCCTTGCCGGAGCGAGCGCACATACATACCGGTCCCGCCGACCACCAAGGCGCGCGCCAGATGTGGACTGGCCAGCTCGACGAATTTTTTTGCGTCAAACGATTCATGGATGTCGCAGACATCGACCAAGCGAGCGTTTTTATCTTTCGCCGTGCCGATGTCCATTCCCCGGTAGACTTGCATCGAATCAGCGGAAATAATTTCCGAGCCGAGCCGGCCGGCTAGCTCCAGCGCGATGGCGCTTTTGCCGGAGGCGGTCGGGCCGACGAGAAAAACTGGGAACATAGGCGGATACGATAAAACAACCGGCGGTTATTGGCGAAGGAATTTCGTGAAAGCGCTGTTGACGCTGGGCGGATTTGGTCGTAGTTTCTGCGCTCGAATGGCTAAGATTTTCACAATCTACGACACGACGTTGCGCGACGGAACGCAAGGCGAAGGAATTTCGTTTTCGAGCGCCGACAAAATCCGCATCGCCGAGCGGCTGGATGCGTTTGGTGTGCATTATATCGAAGGCGGTTGGCCGGGGTCGAATCCGAAGGACATGGAGTTTTTTGAACTGGCCAGCAAGCGGAAGTTCAAGCACGCCAAAATCACGGCTTTCGGTAGCACGCGCCGAGCGAAGACGACTTGTGCAGCGGATGCGCAAATCCAAATGTTGGAGAAAGCCGGCACGCCGGTGGTGACGATGTTTGGCAAGACGTGGGCGTTGCACGTGACGGAAGTGTTGCGGACGACGCTGGAAGAAAATCTGGCGATGATTTCTGACTCGGTCCGGTATTTCCAACAGGCCGGCAAGGAAGTGATTTACGACGCCGAACATTTTTTTGACGGTTATAAAGCGGATGCGAAGTATGCGTTGGCGACATTGACGGCGGCGCAAGATGCCGGCGCGAGCATGGTTGTGCTCTGCGATACGAACGGCGGCACGATGCCGGCGGAAATCAGTCGGATCACCGGTGCCGTTCGCAAGGTGTTGAAGTGTCCGGTGGGAATTCACACGCACAACGACAGCGGTGTCGGCGTGGCGAATGCATTGGCAGCGGTGGAAGCCGGTGCGACGCAGGTGCAAGGCACGATGAACGGCTATGGTGAACGCACCGGTAACTGTAATTTGACGACGGTGATGCCGTGTCTCGCGTTGAAACTGGGTTACGATTGTATCCCGAAGGAAAACCTCCGGCATCTCCGTGAGTTATCGAATTTTATCGACGACTTGGCGAATGTGCGGCCTGATATCCGGCAGCCGTTTGTCGGTGCGACAGCGTTTGCGCACAAAGGCGGCATCCACGTGAATGCCGTCGAAAAAGTTGCGCACAGCTATGAACACATCACACCGGAACTTGTCGGCAACCACCGGCGAGTGCTGGTCAGCGACTTGAGTGGTCGCAGCAATATTTTGATGAAGGCGCACGAGATGGGCATCGACCTCGGCAAAGACACGCCGGAGGTGCGCGAGATTTTACAGCAGCTCAAACAGATGGAACACGCCGGCTACGAATACGAAGCCGCCGATGCGAGTTTTCACATTCTCGCGCAAAAGTTACTCAAGAAACACAAACCGTTTTTTAAGTTACTTGCCTACCGGGTGATCATGGACCGGCAAGGCGCCGGTGCTGGCGTCGTGGAAGCCAGTGTGAAACTCGAAGTTGCCGGTAAGGTAATTCACACCGTGGCCGAAGGCGATGGTCCGGTGAACGCACTCGACCAAGCGTTTCGCACGGCGTTGAGCAGTTTTTATCCGGCGGTCAATACGGTCCGGTTGGTGGATTACAAAGTCCGGATTCTTGACGGCGGCACCGGCACAGCGGCCAAAACGCGGGTCATCATCGAAAGCACCGACGGAACAGACACGTGGGGAACTGTCGGCGTGGATGACAATATCATTGAGGCGAGTTGGGAAGCGCTCGTGGATGCTGTCGAATACAAACTTTTTAAGGACGAAAAGAAAAAATGAAACGCTCAATGAAATTATTGACTGTACTTGGCGTGCTATTTGTTGCCGGTGGAATTAGCCGGGCGGATGAAACGAATCTCAACCGGCATTTTGTGTTTAGTTTTACGGAAGACAATGACTTTTTTTCCATTCCGAAGACCGACAAATATTACACGCAAGGTTTGCACGTCAGCTTGCTCTGGCCCGATGAAGAATCGCCCTTGCCGACCCGGCCACTGACTTGGTTACCGGACTTCGGTATCGCCGGCGCAGTTCATACTTACGGCATGCGACTTGGCCAAGATATGTACACGCCGGTCAATCTCACCAACAATCCGCCAACTCCGACTGACTGGCCGTATGGTGGCTGGTTATTTCTGGGATTCATTCGCAATACTCGCGGCACAGCGTTTGGCAACATTCCGGTGCGGGATCATTTGGAAGTGGATCTCGGCGCAGTTGGCCCGGCTTCATTCGCGCGCGATGCCCAGATTTGGTGGCACCAAGTGATTCGCGGCGATTTGCCGAAAGGTTGGGACTCTCAAATTAAGAATGAACCCGGGTTTCTGATCAATGGTGACCGTCAACTGAAACTCTGGGACACCGGGACTGCCGATTTTTTCCAAGCGCAATTTCTGCCACACGCCGGTTTCAATCTCGGCAATATCCAGACCTCGTTACGTCTTGGCACGGAAGTTCGCCTCGGTCACAACATCCCCGACGAATTTGCCAAAATCTCTGATTCGAAATACGGTTGGTATCTCTTCACCGGCGTCGATGGCCGGTTTGTCGGTTACAACGAATTTCTCGACGGTAACGCGTTTCAAAATAGTGCGAGTGTCGCCAAAGAGCCGGCGGTGCTGGAAGCGCACGGCGGATTGGTCATGGTATTTAAGCGGACGCAAATCAGCTACACCTACGCCTACATCAGCAAAGAATTCAAAACGCAGGCCAAGTACGACGCCTACGGTTCGCTTAACATAACGCAGCAGTTCTAAACTGCTGGTAAGTTTTATCTAAGGCTGTGGCGTTACCGGCGCACAAAACCGATTGCGCCATGATGCCGTACACTTCCATCCGCGAAACTTTCACACGCTGAGTCGCGTCCAGCGGATTCGCCCGCCGGAGCCGCGCGATGGTTTTCAAACCAATCCACAACGGCCAGACACACGCCAAGCGCAACCGTTTCTGACTTGCCGGTATCGCCAGCGTGTACTGCCAACCGGCCTCCAAATGTCCGACCGCCACATCGAGCCACTTTGTGAAAACCGGTAAAACTTCGGCGTGATCCAGCGGATTTCGAACCGGTAAGTAACACCGGCCAATCGCATAATCGCGTGGCAGATCGCGCAAAATATTGACGAGCTGTAGTCCTTTGCCAAACCGGATTCCGTCGGCCACGCTCAACTGCTCCAACCCCGGCAAGTGCGCTTGACACATCTCCGTCCAAAACTCGCCGACGCATCCGGCGACTTGATAGGTGTACCGGTCCAACGTTGCATCGTCAGCGATTGCCGTGAGATTACCGGGAAAAGTTTCGAGATCAAAAATCTGACCGGTGATAATCGTGTTCAGTAATTGCTGAATCAACTGCCGGTCCCGCGCGTCAAATGTGTCGAGCATCGCGAGACATTCTTCCAACCGCTCCAAAAGCACGCGTTCCGCCGGTAACGTCTGATTTTCCGCCAACACGCCGAGTTCCGGAACGCGGTTCAGACTTTGCAGTTCACGGAGAAGCACGATGCGTTTAGCGCGCGGCACGGCATTGGTGTCGGCAATGGTGTCCGTCGCCCGCGCCAGTAGGTATGCCAGTGAAATTTGCGGTCGAATCGGTGCCGGTAAAACGCGGAGCGTCAGGTAAAACGACCGCGAGACCGCTTTCAACAGCGGGCCAACCAATTGCGTTTGGGTGGTAGGCGTCATGGCGAACAGTTTAGAAGCGTTGGTTGTGTTCTGCAAGATTTGACGTATAGTTAAAAATGTTTTCATTACTTGCCGAATTTTGCGGATTTCTAGCGGGCATAGTTTATTGCAGCTTTTTTGAATGGACGTTGCACCGGTATGTCATGCACCGGCCCGTCGGAAAGTTTGCCTATCCTTTTCGGGCCCACGCTGTAGTTCACCATCAAACGTTTCGCGCGGATGACTCCTATCATCTCCAGCAGGCGTCCGACAAAAAAACCGTTCCGATGGCGTGGTGGAATGCGCCGCTCTTGATTGTACTCCACGCTCCGGTGGCATTCTTCGTGGGCTGGCTGATTGGACAACCGATTACGATTGGTTTATTGAGTGCGATGGCAGCGTACTACGCCACCTACGAATACATCCATTGGTGCATGCACGTGCCGCGCTCCCGGAACATCGAACGCTCTGGGATTTTCTTCCGGCTTAATGGTCATCACCTTCTCCACCACCGGTACATGGGGAAAAATTTCAATGTCGTGATGCCGCTGGCGGATGCCGTGTTGGGGACATTAATTTTGCGCTCTCAAGTGAGCTTCGTCCAAGTCACCGGCCCTAGCGTGCCTAATGTTCAGCCCTGTCTCGACTGAGTTGCGCAACTTGTGTTCGCCCGTCTCCGCTGCTATTCTACGCTTCACCGTGGGCACCGACCGAACTAACCAACTTCGCGCCGCTTTGAATGACCGAATCCTCGTGCTCGATGGCGCGATGGGCACGATGATTCAGCAACGCAACCTGACCGACGCTGACTTCGGCGGCGCAGCGCTTGAAGGTTGCAATGAAAATCTTATTTTGACCCGGCCCGATGTCATTCGCGACATTCACCGGCAATACTTCGCCGCCGGTGCAAATATCGTCGAGACGAATACCTTCGGTGCGACGACGCTTGTCCTCGCCGAATACGGACTCGCCGAAAAATGCCGCGAAATAAATATCGCCGGCGCAAAACTCGCCCGTGAAGCCGCCGCTGAATTTAACGGCTTCGTCGCCGGTTCGATGGGGCCAACCACGAAAGCGATTACCGTCACCGGTGGCGTGACATTCCAGCAGTTGGTCGAAAATTTCCACACCCAAGCCGCGGCCTTGATCGAAGGTGGCGCAGACTTACTGCTCGTCGAAACCTGCCAAGACACTCGCAACATCAAAGCGGCACTCATCGGCATCGAACAAGTCGGCGTGAAAATCCCAGTGATTGTCTCCGGCACTATTGAGCCGATGGGAACCATGCTCGCTGGTCAAGCGGCTGACGCGCTCGTCGCGTCATTGCAACACGTGGACTTGTTCGCCATCGGACTGAATTGTGCCACCGGTCCCGAGTTCATGACCGATCACATCCGCACGATTCATGAGATGGCCACCACCGGTGTATCGTGCTATCCGAACGCCGGTTTACCAGATGAAGACGGTAAATACAGCGAGACGCCGACGTCACTCGCGACGTCGCTCGAACGCTTCGTGAAAAATGGTTGGGTGAATATTCTCGGTGGCTGCTGCGGCACGACGCCGGCGCACATCAAAGCGATTGCCGAAATGGTCGCCGGCAAATCGCCGCGCCGACAACGCGGCCAACGCAAATCATTTTACGCCGGCATCGAATTGGTTGAAGCCAACGACGACAACCGACCGCTCATCGTCGGCGAGCGAACGAACGAAGTCGGTTCACGCGCGTTCAAACGATTGATCACCGAGGAGAAATTCGAGGAAGCCAGCGAAATCGCCCGGGCGCAGGTCAAAAACGGCGCGCACATCATCGACATCAATCTCGAAAATACCGACCGCGATGAATTAGTCGACATCGACCGGTTCTACGAGAAGGTGATCCACAAAGTCAAAGTGCCATTGATGATTGACTCGACCAACCCGCAATCCGTTGAGCGCGCTCTGACGTATTGCCAAGGCAAAGCCATCATCAACTCGATTAACTTCGAGGATGGCGAAGAGAAATTTAACAACATCCTGCCGCTCGTGAAAAAATATGGTGCGGCGGTGATCATCGGCTCCATTGACGAGGATAAGCAGCAGGCGCAGGCCATCACACGTGAACGCAAACTCGCCATCGCGTTGCGCGCCCACCGATACTGCATCGAGCGCGGAATCCCGGAAGAAGATTTGATTTTCGACACGCTCACATTCCCGTGCGGCACCGGCGACGAAAATTACCTCGGCAGCGCCGGCGAGACCGTCGAAGCGATTCGGCTCATCAAGGAAAAATTACCGCGTTGCAAAACTGTGCTTGGCGTCAGTAATGTCAGCTTCGGCCTGCCACCGGCGGCGCGCGAAGTCGTCAACTCCGTGATGCTCTACTACGCCACCAAAGCCGGTCTCGACCTCGCCATCGTCAACGCCGAGAAGCTGGAACGTTACGCCAGCATTCCGGAAGCGGAAAAGAAACTGGCGGAAGATTTACTTTTTCACTCGCCGGACAAAGCCAATTCTCAGCGTCACATCGCCGCGATCAACGACCATTTTCGCGACGCCACCAGCCGCGTGAAGAAAAAGATTTCCGATTTGCCGCTCGATGGCCGGCTCGCCAATTACATCATCGAAGGAACGAAGGAAGGTCTCATCCCGGACCTCGATTTGAAATTGAAGGAAGCCGGCCCGCTCGACATCATCAACGGGCCGCTCATGGCCGGCATGAGCGAAGTCGGCCGGCTGTTCAACGCCAACGAACTCATCGTCGCCGAAGTTCTCCAGAGCGCCGAGGTGATGAAGGCCGCCGTCGGACATCTGGAACAATTCATGCAGCACGCCGAGAGTTCGATCAAAGGCAAAATTGTTCTCGCCACCGTCAAAGGCGACGTTCACGACATTGGCAAGAACCTCGTCGAAATTATTTTGTCGAACAACGGTTTCCGAGTCATCAATCTCGGCATCAAGGTCGCACCGGAGCAACTCATTGAAGCTTGTCACCGGGAAAAACCTGACGCCATCGGTTTGTCCGGCTTGCTGGTGAAAAGCGCCCAGCAAATGGTCGTCACCGCTGCCGACTTGAAAACCGCCGGCATCACCGTGCCACTGCTCGTCGGTGGTGCCGCGCTCAGTGATAAATTTACGCGCGGCAAAATCGCCCCAGCTTACGACAACATCGTCGCCTACTGCCGGGACGCCATGACCGGTCTTGCCACGATGAACAAGTTGATGGCTCCTGCCGAACGCGAAAAACTGGCTACCGAACAAGCCAGCCGCGAAGTCGCGACTGCCACCGTCGTCGCCGAATCTGTTCCCGAATCCAACACGCGCAGTAGCCGGGTTCGGATTCTGCCGCCGGTACCGGTGCCGTATTCCGACCGGAAAGTCATCCCGGTGCCGAACCTCACTGAAATTTGGAGCTACATCAATCCGCAGATGTTGTTCGTCCGGCATCTCGGCTTCAAAAATAATTTCGAGCGCGCACTGGAGAGCCGCGACCCGAAGGCGCTGGAACTCCACCACGCCGTTGAGGAAGTCAAAGCCGAAGCCGCGAAGTTCATGAAAGTCAAAGCCGTCTGGCAATTCTTCACCGCCACTGCCACCGGCAACGCCATCAAACTACCGGGCCACACCTTCACTTTCCACCGGCAACGCCAACCCGACGGCTTTTGCCTTGCGGATTACATCTCACCGGCCGGCGACTCCATCGCCGCGTTTGTCGTCACCGCCGGCGCCGGCATCCTCGAACACGCCAACGCATTCAAAGTCCGTGGCGAATTTCTAAAATCGCACGCGCTCCAAGCCCTCGCGCTCGAAACCGCCGAAGCCACCGCCGAATGGTTACACCGCCGGCTCCGAGAAGACTGGGG
Organism: uncultured Verrucomicrobiota bacterium; assembly: GCA_903847335.1. Taxonomy (GTDB): domain Bacteria; phylum Verrucomicrobiota; class Verrucomicrobiia; order Palsa-1439; family Palsa-1439; genus CAINDI01. The sequence goes on from CAINDI010000079.1 coordinate 15,880, forward strand.
TTTTCCGGATTCTCCTGAGACGACAATGCTCGACCGGTTCCAGGGAAAATATCGCGGCAAACGTTACAGCTTTGGCTATCCAGCTTGCCCGGCACTCGAAGACCAAGCCGGTATCTTCAAGCTGCTACACCCGGAAGAAATCGGCGTGCAGCTTACCGAAGGTTTTATGATGGAACCGGAAGCCAGCGTCAGCGCGCTGGTGTTCCACCATCCGGATTGTTTGTACTTTGGCACCGGGGATGCACCGGAATAAGCCGGCCATTTCGCCACGTGCATCCTTGATTCTCAACCCATCTACGGCTAATCTAGGGTTGTGATCACGACCAACGTCAAAGCCGATCTGCGAAACATTGCCACCCATTTGCCGCAATCCGCTTCCTATGCGGACGCGATGTATGAGTTGTACGTCCGTATGAAAATTGCGCTGGGCAAGCAGGCCGCCGATGACGGCCGTGTCGTTTCCCACGCGGAAGTGAAACGTCGCTTTGCGAAATGAAGATCGTCTGGACCGAGCCTGCCGTCGCCGATCTCGACGCGATCCAAACTTATATTGCCCGCGACTCCGAAACCTACGCGAGTGCGATGGTCTTGGAAATTTTTGAGGCCACCGACCGGCTGGAACGTTTCCCACAATCCGGTCGGGTCGTTCCCGAACTCGACGATTCCACCACCCGCGAAATCATCGTTGGCAGTTACCGGGTGATCTATGACATCAGCGGCGAAGTGGTTCGCATCCTGACCGTCTTGCACGGCGCACGACAATTCCCGATAACCGAATGAAATACATTCTTTCAAAAAAGCGGCTGTGCTCCGAAGAAATCTACCCTAATTTCTTATCGGGGTCAGCATCATCTGTAACGCGCAGAATATGAAATTCTCACTACGGATGTTGCTGTCGTTTGTGACGATCTTCTCGCTGATTTATGGCGGGGCGCATCTGTATGTTTATTGGCGGCTGGTGCAGCCGTTGAAACTTTCCGGCGGACCGGTCTGGGTGGTGCGACTCGGATTACTGATTTTGTTTCTTTCGTTCCCGGTGATTCATTTTGTGTTGCGGCGAGAAAACGGCGCGGTGCTGGGCGCGGCTAACTTTGTGAGTTCGGTCTGGATGGGAATGCTAGTGTATCTGGTTTTAGGAACGTACCTCTACGATTTAGTGCGGCTCTACGGTTTAATCCCGATTCCAGTCGGAAAAATAATGACGGTGATTGTCACCGGTGTTGCCGCGGCAATCACGGCGTATGGGTTGTGCGAGGCGCATTGGATTCGCGTGACAAACCTGCCGGTGCGAATGCCGGGCTTGCCGGCGCACTTAGACGGTTTCCGCATCGCGCAACTTTCGGATGTGCATCTCGGCCGGATTATGCGCGGATCGCAACTGGAAAAAATCGTCAACCAAGTCAACGCGCTCCAGCCGGACTTGATTGTCATCACTGGCGATTTGGTGGATGCGGAACCGTCGCACATGGAGGAAATGATTCCGGTGTTACGGCGATTGCAAAGCCGGTACGGCGTGTTTGCCGTGACCGGTAACCATGAATTCTTTGCCGGCGTGGAACGCACCCAGTCGTCCATTGAACGCGCCGGCGTGACGCTGTTGCGCAACCGGTGGGTGATGATCGCCGACGATTTGCAACTCATTGGTCGCGATGATGCGGTTGCATCGCGTGTCACCGGTGTGCCGACGCCGACGTGGGACGACAACTTGCGCGGGCTAGATCGCACGAAACCGGCCGTTTTGCTGTACCACACACCGGTGACGACGCTGGCGGAATTGGAAGCGCGCGGCATCCAACTGCAACTCAGCGGTCACACACACCGGGGCCAGCTCTGGCCGTTCAATTTTATCGTGAGATGGATTTTCAAAACTCCTTACGGATTATTCACCGATGGCAAGGCGGCGATTTACGTCAACCGCGGCATCGGCACCTGGGGGCCACCGATACGCGTGTTGGCGCGACCGGAAATCACTTTGGTCACGCTGACTGGAAAATGAAAACCAACGAATTTATCGAGAAATTTACTGGCAGTTTGCGCAACGGCACGTTTGTCCGGCTCACGCTGACGCGGCCGGTTAAGGTCATTGGCCGGCTGGTTGAAATTCAAGGCCAGCCGGTTTTGTCGCTGACGTTCCGCGAAGCCACGCGCGACGTGACCAAGAATTTACCGGTCGCTGAAGCTGCCGGTTGGTTGCATCAACAAAAAATTCGGGGCGCGTTGCTGAGCACGACGCAGCAGGATTGGCAGTTGACGCCGAAACTTCTGATTGCTCATAAACCTTCTGTCACTGTCACGACGGTCCGGACGCACGACCGACAGAAAAAAACTTTTCTCGACGACTTCGCGCAAGTTTGGCTGAACGCATTGCACACGACGCCGAAAAAACGCCAGCAGATTGACCGGTATCTCGAAATTTTTTCCCATCTCGCCGAGGGAATGGAATTGCGAACGATTGCCGACATGGGTTGCGGCAAAGGTTATCTGACATTCGCACTCTGGCATTTGCTGCGGACACGAATCATCGGCGTCGAACAGCGCCCGGAACTTGTTGCCGCCGGTAACCAACTCGCTCGGCAAATCGGCGCAACGGGTTTGGAATTTGTTGCCGGCACCATTGAATCAATACAGTTGCCACCGGTGGATGCGCTCATCGCGCTCCACGCCTGCGACACGGCGACCGACGATGCCATCTGCCGCGGAATCACTACCGGCGCGAAACTCATTGTGGTTGCGCCTTGTTGTCACCAACAAATCCGCCCACAACTCGGTCGGCCAGAACCGTTGGCCGAAAGTCTCCGACACGGAATGCTCGCCGAGCGAATGGCGGAATGGGCCACCGATGCGTTGCGCGTGTTGGTTTTGGAATGGGCCGGCTACCGGACGAAAGTGATTGAGTTTGTCGCCAGCGAGCATACGCCGAAAAATTTGATGCTCGCTGCAATCAAAGAACGCCAGCCATTCACTGATCCGGCAGCGCGGAAGCGAATCGAAGATTTCAAAAAGTTTTACGGGATTACCCGACACGGATTGGATGAACTGGGACGAGATTGATTGGTCGGCATTGGAACGGTTGCGAGCTGGTTTTATTGCCGGCAGTGCCGGCGTGACGGATTACTGGCGACGCGAAAGCGATCTCGCCAGCTACGACCTGACTTTTGCTCAGCGGATCGGATGGAAATGGGATTATGTGTTCCGGGAACTGCAGCAACGCGATTGGCAGCCGCCGGCCGGCACGATTCTTGATTGGGGCTGCGGTAGCGGGATTGCCGGGCGCGCATTCTTGCAATATTTTCCGGGACACGCGGTGCAGCTTTGGGATCGCTCCACACTGGCGATGCGGTTTGCCGTGAGCCGACTCGGCGGAAACGCCACCACCGGTCAGCAACCGTGTCCGATGCTTTTGCTCAGCCACGTGCTGACGGAATTATCCGACGCGCAGGTGCCGGCGTTGCTCGAACTGTGTCGCGCGGCGACGACAATTCTCTGGGTGGAACCGGGAACTTTTACGGCGAGCCGCCGGTTGATTGCGATGCGCGAACAACTCCGCGACAGTCATCAGGTTGTCGCGCCGTGTGTGCACCGGCAGGCGTGCGGGATGTTGGCGGAAGCGAATGCCCGGCACTGGTGTCATTTTTTTGCGCCATCGCCACCGGAAGTTTTTACGGATGGAAATTGGGCGCGCTTTGCAAAAGCTGCCGGAGTGGATTTGCGGAGTTTGCCGGTGAGTTATCTGGTACTCGACAGTCGACCACAACCGGAATTACCGGCGAGCGCAGTCCGCGTCATCGGCCCGGCGCGGTTTCGGAAAGGGCATTTGTTGGTGACCGGTTGCGATGCCACCGGTGCGCAAGAATGCCGGCTGACGAAGCGGGTGTTGCCGGAGCAATTTAACCGGTTTCGCAAAGGCCAGACCGGCACGCTGCAAATCTGGCAGCGCACCGGTGACGAGATTATCGAAAGCCAGCCCGCACAGTAGAACGGGCGTCTCGCCTGTTTCGGTATCTTTTCGAGAATCGCCCCGAATGCCTGTACGTCTTCGCCCTGGCCGACCACGACGAAGTGCAACGGATGCTGCGTTCAGGGATACTGAACTAACTAAAAATAGATGCAACTACCGGTTGGTTTGGTGGTCAATGCCGGCCTGCATCCTTTCCACAACCCGCCGCCGGAGATCCACCGGACCGAGGACTTGTACCTCCGGCATCCACGACAGAATCCACCGCACCAATTCTTGGCGACCGGTGGTTGTGAAGGCCAAATCAATCGAACCGTCGGGCCGTTCCCGGATCGTTTGCGAAGCATGCCAGAGGCGCTCCTTGATGTAGGTCGCCACCTGCAGGGAAAACCGTAACCGGACGGCCAGCGGATGTTCGCCCCGGGAAATGCCAAAACCATCTTTGATGACTTCACACGGATTAAAATCCGCCGGTCGCACGAATCGCCCGCCGTTCGGCGTCACCGAGCGGAACCGGGATATCGCGAACGTTTCCGTGCGGCCATTACCGGCATTCGTGGCCAGGACATACCAGTTCCCATGGTACCCAGCCAAATGATGCGGTTCCAACCGGTAGTCTTTCACCTGTCCGTCGAACCGCTGGTAAACCGCCGCGAGTCGCTGGCAACCGTGAATGCCCTGCACCACCGTCTTCCAGACCCGCGCGTCAATCCGCGCCTGGTCTTCCGGAATCACTGAAAACCGGTCCGTCAGGCTTTCCAAGTCCACCGTCACAAAGCCCTGCAACGACTCGGCGATTTTGGCCATGACCGACTGCATTCCCAGTTCCATCGGTGTGCCGTGGAAGGCTTCCAGAAGCTTGCGGGCCACAAAGAAACTGAAGACCTCCTGCGGCCGGAGCCGGATCGGCGGCAATTCGTAGGTCGGCTCCGTTAACCGCCAACCCCGCGCCGCCGGATCGTACTCCAACGGGGCGTTTTCCTCATCGCGCAAGAAATCAAGGTCCCGGGCCACCGTTCGGCGTGAGACACCCAATTCCTGGCAGAAATTCGTGCTGCTGGGCCGGTACCCTTGCGCCGGGGCTTCCCGCACCATTTCCACGATCCGGCGCAACCGGTAATATTGGGGACGGTTTTGGGTCTGCATTTTTCCTCCCACCTATGCCGTTAGATGGCACAGGTCCCTTTCTATACTCCGCCACATGAACTCGCTCCAGCTTTATCAACCGCGCCAACCGCGCCGGTCGCCGCTCTGGCAGTGTGTCCGTGACCATGGCCGGGCGTTTCTCACGGATTACGACCGGCACCACCATGCCCGGGATGGCCCATTGAGGCCAGTGGTGAGCGAAGTTCTTGAAAAATTCACCCGGTGCGGCGATCTGCATCGCGGCTTCGTCCGCGTCCGCTGTCCCCAATGCCGGTTGGAATACCTGCTGGCGTTCAGTTGCAAGACCCGTGGGTTCTGTCCCAGTTGTCAGCAGCGCCACACCATCGAAACCGCGCAGTTCCTGGTCACCGATGTAATCGCGACTGTCCCGCACCGGCATTACGTATTCAGCCTGCCGGTGGCGTTGCGCGGCTTCTTCCAGCGGGACCGGTCGCTGCTTAAAGTCCTGTGCCGGCTGGCCAATGAAAGCCTGGTCGAGTTTTTCCGCGACGTTCTGGATCGCGCTGATGGCGCGCCGGGTGTGGTCTTGACCCTCCATACCTTCGGCGACTTCCTGAATTTCCACCCGCACATCCACGCCGTGGTCAGCGATGGGCTGTTCGACCGGAGCGGAACATATCACCCGGTTGCCGAACACCGATTGCGGGCATTGCGGGAAATTTTTCAAGCCAAAGTCTACCGGGTGCTCGTCCAACAGAAATTGCTGTCACCCGCGCTGGTTCACAACTTCCTGCAGTGGAAACACAGCGGCTTCAACCTGTTCCGCGGCGAGGCCGTGGTGGGCACGCACCGCGCCGAACTCGAAGACCTCGCGCAATACATCCTCCGCCATTCGTTCTCCGTGGAGAAAATGACATATCTGCCGCAGAACGGCCGGGTGGTTTACCATTCCCGCATGAACCAGACCACGCGGCGCAATTTCGAGGTCTTCACCGCCGTGGATTTTCTGGCCGCTGTGACGCGGCACATCCCCGACAAAGGTGCCCAGATCGTCAAATATTACGGCTGGTACAGCAACAAAGCCCGCGGCCAGCGCGCGAAGCTGACCGGCACGGCGGCTGGTTGTGCGCCGGTCTCAGACCGCGCACCCCTCGCGACCGAAGGTCTCCCGGTCCACGCATCACCCGACACCAATCCTCAATCCGCAATCGACAATCCACAATCGAAAATCCGCAAGAAAATCCCCTCCCGCACCTGGCGTGAACTCATCAAGAAGATCTGGAATACCGATCCGCTGCTCTGCCCGAAATGCGGTGGGGAAATGCGGCTGATCTCGTTGATCGAGGACCGGCAGGTAATTGAGGACATCCTCCGCCATCTGAATCTCTGGGAAGAGCCAGACGGCCCCAGCGGACTGGCTCCA
>CAINDI010000080.1 GCA_903847335.1 uncultured Verrucomicrobiota bacterium
ATACAACCAGCGGCGACCGCACAGCCAGTTAGGCTATCAGAGCCCGAGGCAGTTTGCAGTAAACCAAAGTCCCTCTCCGTCTCCGGTCGGGCTTCGCCCGCCCTCCGTCGGAGATGGACAAAAACCAAAGGTAACATCAACCCAAGCTTCGGACTAACATATGCACTGGCTCAATTAAAGTGGTCTGGTCAGGACAACTGGAAATCGATGCCCGCATTTTGAGAAAACAACCAATCCTTGTGTTGTTAGATCCGGGCAAACACGGGCAAACAAAAAACTGCAATTTCATTCATTTTAGCTCAGTTTGACACAGTTGGCACTTTGTGTAAGTCCTTAGATCAGTGGATTATCTGGAGTTTGGAAAAACCGTTGTTTGTTTTCGCCAAACAAAAACATCTGCGGCGCTTCCCGGACTTCCGTTTTCTTCTTCGTCTTCGCCAGCTTCGGTTTACCCTCAGCAGAAAGCTCATGTTCTTCCAAATTGCTCAAGACTTCCTTGGCGCGGGCGATTACTTCCTTCGGCAAGCCCGCCAGCCGACCGACTTGGATGCCGTAACTCTTGTCGGTACCGCCGGGCAGAATCTTGTGGAGAAAAATCACCTGGTCATTCCATTCGCGGACGGCGACATTGTGATTCTTCACTCCCGGTAGTGTCACCGCCAGCTCGGTCAACTCGTGGTAATGCGTCGCAAACAGCGTTTTTGCACCGACGACATTGTGCAGATGTTCCGCCACCGCCCACGCGATGCTCAAGCCGTCAAACGTACTCGTGCCACGACCAATTTCGTCGAGAATGACGAGACTCTGACCGGTGGCATTGTTCAAAATATTCGCCGTCTCGTTCATCTCCACCAAGAACGTACTTTGTCCGCGCGCCAAATCATCCGTTGCGCCGATGCGCGTGAAAATCCGGTCCACCAGTCCAATGACCGCGCTCTTCGCCGGAATAAATGAACCGATTTGCGCCAGCAATACCAACAGTGCGACTTGCCGGATGTACGTGCTCTTACCGGCCATGTTCGGCCCGGTAATAATCAGCACCAGATTCTCCGGCGTGTTCAGTAACGTGTCATTCGCCACGAACCGGTCTTCGACTAAAGTTTGCTCCAACACCGGATGCCGGCCATCCACGATTTCAATCGCACCGGCGGCGTTCACCACCGGTCGGCAATAATTCTGATGCCGCGCCAACTCCGCGAAACCAGCCAGCACGTCGAGCTGCGCAATCGCACCGGCCGTTTGTTGGATGTTCGCCGATTGCGCGATGACAGCGGCGCGGACTTTCAAAAACAATTCATATTCCAACGCCTTGGCTTTTTCATCGGCACCAAGAATTTTACCTTCCATCTCTTTCAACTCCGGCGTGTAAAACCGTTCGCCAGTCGCGACCGTCTGCTTCCGGATGTAATCCGCCGGCACTTTCGCGAGATTAGATTTGGTGACTTCGAGGTAATAACCGAAAACAGAATTGTACCGGACTTTTAGCGACGCGATACCGGTGCGTTCGATTTCTTTTTGCTGGAGCGCGGCAATCCAATTCTTGCCGTCCGTCGCCGCCTGCCGGAGTTCGTCGAGTTCCGGCGCATGACCGGTTTTAATCATGCCGCCATCTTTCACCGACAGCGGCGGCACCGCTTCAATGGCGCCGTCAATGTGCGCAACCAATTCCGGTAATTCTGTAATTTGAGAAATCAGATTCGCCAGTAAACCACCATCGGCGATACCGGTGAGCGTCTGGCGCAATTTCGGCAATGCGGCGAGTGAATCTTTCACCGCCACGAGGTCGCGCGCGTTGCCGGTGCCGACGCTGAGCCGGGCCAGCGTGCGTTCCATGTCGCGCACCGCGCCGAGTTGTTCCCGGAATTCCGCCAGCGCTTGCGTCGTCTCACAAAATTTTCCAACGACATCTTGCCGGGCGACGATACTGGTCACGTCGCGCAACGGATGCGTGAGCCAGTCCCGGAGCAATCGCGCACCCATCGGCGTGCGGGTTCGGTCGAGACAACCGATGACGGTGTGCCGGCGGTCAGTGCGACTGGATTCGAGGAGTTCCAGATTTCTCTGCGTCACAGCGTCGAGCACCATGAAATCGGTGACGCGATAAACACTGAGCCGGTGAATGTGATCGGTTTTGCGCCGGAGCGATTGTTGGAGATAATGCAACGCCGCGCCGGCAGCACCGATGCCGACAGTTAAATCGCGTGCGCCGAACCCGTCGAGCGATTGTGTTTTGAAATGGTCGCGCAGTGTGAAGAACGCCGTCTCACGTTCGAATGTCCAGCCGTCATACGGCGCGGCATTCGGGATAAACGCCTTTGCTTCCTCAAACCACTCCGCCGGTACGATAATTTCCGCCGGGCGAACGCGGGTGAGTTCGTTTTGTAATTGTTCGACGGTGGCGAGTTCGGTGACTTTGAAATCACCGGTGGTTAAATCAATCAACGCTAAACCGAAACCGGGACAGATGGCGGCGATGAAGTTATTTTGGTCAGCGTGAAGAATATGCGCATCGAAATGCGTGCCGGGGCTGAGGATTTGTGTGACGCCGCGCTGAACGAGCTTGCCGGGTTGCGCCTCTTCGAGTTGGTCGCAAATGGCGACTTTCTTTCCGTGCCGGAGCAATTTTCCGATGTAACTTTCGGCGGCGTGATGCGGAATGCCGCACATCGGCGTGCCGTTGCGAGCGGTGAGTGTGAGATTAAGCAGACTGGCGGCGGTTTTGGCGTCGTCGAAAAACATTTCGTAGAAATCGCCAAGCCGGAACATGAGCAGCGCGTCGCTGGGAATCTCGTGTTTGACGCGCCGGTACTGCTGCATCATCGGCGTCAACTGCGTTTCGGGCGCCGTCATCGGAATGCGCTACGCCGGGAACTCGCGCTCCACCACTTCGAGCAATGCGTGGAGAATGACCGTGTGCGCCTCTTGAATTCGCGCCGTGTCGCGATGGCCAACGATGATTTCAAAATCTGCGACGCCTTTGGCTTTGCCGCCGTCTTTACCGAGCAACGCGATTGTCACCAAGCCGCGCGCTTTGGCGACGGCGAACGCCCGCAGACAATTCGCGGAGTTACCGGAGGTCGTGAAACAGACGAGCACATCGCCGCGCGTGCCGAGACCTTCGACTTGCCGGGCGAAAACTTCGTCGTAACCAAAATCGTTGGCGATGCAGGTGAGCGCCGTCGGGTCGGCGTTCAGACAAACCGCCGGCAGTGACCGCCGGTTGCTCCGGTAGCGGCCGATAAATTCTTCGGCCATGTGCATTGCGTCGGCTCCACTACCGCCGTTGCCGCAGGTGAGAATTTTATTGCCGGCGCGCAATGCTTGGACGGTAGCAGCGGCGAGTCGGTCGAATGCGGCCTGTTGCGCCGCTAACGATTGGACGGCGGCGCACGACTCGGCGATGGCTTGCGGAAGAATGGATTTGCTCACGACCGGCATCATAATCCGGCCGGCACATCCGTTCAATGTTGATTTACCGGTGGTTGAGCTAGACATCATTGGCGCGGTTGGATATTTTGACAGCAAATGAGTCTATTCAAACCACAGCATCATTCCGGAAAAGCGACCCGTGAAATTGAAATGCGCGAGGTCTTCGGTGTTCTCGCGCTATTGATCATTCCGATTGGGCTGATGGTGCTGGTGATGGCGGTGAAATATCAGGGACTGCAATCGCCGGTGGCGTGGGAACACGCGCAGTTGGCGCGAAATATCGCCACCGGTAAAGGCATCGTCACCGATGTGGTGCGGCCGTTTTCACTGACAGTGCTGACAAAGTTTCCGAAGCAACCGGACTTATACAATGAGCCGGTCTATCCGTTGAGTTTGGCGGTTTTCTTCCGGCTCTTTGAAGCTTCCGATCGAATCGTGGCGTTAGTCGGAATGGGATTTTGGGTGCTCACCATCTGGCTGACATTCTTGGTTGCCTACCGGTGGTTTGGCGGCGCGGTTGCGACGCTGGCAACGCTTTTCTATCTCTGCAACATCAGCGCGATTGCCGGTGCGATTAATGGATTACCGCTGACGCTGGCGTCCGCATTTATTTTGGCAGCGTGTTGGACAGCAGTTTCGAACCGACAACTGCG
>CAINDI010000081.1 GCA_903847335.1 uncultured Verrucomicrobiota bacterium
ACAACATTTATCTTCGGCGCGACTCAAACAATCTTGCGGCCAGTTTCGAAACGTAAGTCCGATGACATCGTAGCCTTGCTCTTTCAACAAGTAGGCAGCGACACTGGAATCGACACCACCACTCATACCAATACAGACTCGCGGTTTCTGACTCATCGTTCCAACCATAATTGCCCATTCTGAAAATCAAACGTCACGCACATTCGCCGTAAGCAGACATTGCCGAGCAGCGCGTTACCACCGGCGGCATCAGGTCCGGTCACTTGCGTTCGCGCCGGCAGCTGCACAAAAGCCGCGTTGCCAATTTTCACTTCACGAACTTTGTAGGTTGCCGCCAAGGATGCGCCACCCACGCCTTTTGAAATACTGATTGTTTCATGACCGGGTCGCCAGTAACCAAGATTACCGGCAGCTTTACGCGGCAACAGCAAACCGTAATCACCACCGGTATCCACGTAACACGCCAGCGGCTTTCCATCGAGAACCGCCTCAATCATCGGCAAACCATTCACCCACTGCAGTGGAACTTTCGTGACAAATCGAGATGCCGGCCGAGCGCAATACGCTTCGCGTGGCGCAAAGGTGACTTTGCCTCGCGGCGTATCAATCGAAACATACGACAACCTCCGGAGCGTGTTCATACCGAGAATCATCGACTGCGCGCTCCCCCAGAAACCATGCGTGATATTCATCACTTGCGTATCCGGTCCAATCAACGCGAGAACCCGCCGCAATTCCAGCGCATCCACTTTCACGCTCTGCGCCACGCCGATAAAATTATCCACCGACCCGCCAATGCCACTACTCTTCACCGGCTCCGCACCGGCCACCGCCGTCACGCCCACCGCATGCGCCAGCGAGTAACCGAATAGATTCCGGTTACTGCCGCTGTCGAGCAACATTCTCACTCCGGTCTTACCGTTAATGCTAGCAAGAATCACCGGCACAGCGAACTGACCACCAGGATCACGCGGCTGCGAGGTCGGCACTTTGCACAACGCTACGGTGACATTATCCAGACCGGCGACTTCACCAACTGCTGCGCCGCGCTCCGGCACGCCCAGTTCCACCGCCGACTTTGCATGCCGCGATAAATCCGCGCGTTGCGAAGCCGACAAGGTCGGCGTCGCCGTTTCCAACCGGTCAAAACCAGTTGAACAACCAGCTAGACCGACTGCTAAAAATATCGCTGCACACCACCGCATTTTACCTCAGAACTTAACGACGACTTCCCGGCCAAGTTTCTGCGCCGCATAAATGCTTTCGAGAATGGCGATCACACGGATCGTTTCTGTCCACGGCACCGGCGATGGTTTGCGGTTCACGACGCATTCGTAAAACGCCTTGATCTCCTCGGAGTGCGGCCGTTCGACATTCCGCGCGGCGGTCAATGTGCCTTGCGCAAAACTGCCACCGGTCACAGTGGCAAACTCAGCACTCGGCCACTTCACGCCACCGTTAATCCCGAACACCTGACAGCTCATGTCTTCATTCTCCGGCTGATGTCCGAGGAACGCCGCTTCGAGTGTCATCGTCGCGCCGTTATCAAAATGCACAAACCCGGCCGCAAAATCTTCAACACTAAACATCTTCCGGTCCCACTCACCCCACATGCCGGGAATTTTATTGCCCTTGGCGAAATTGACTTTAGCTGTGCCGGTTACCCGCACCGGTTTCGGGCAATCCATCAGCCACATGCACAAATCAAGCGCGTGCACACCGATATCCATGCACGGGCCACCGCCGGAAAGTTTATTGTCAATGAATCCCGGTGCGCACGGCAACCAAGCCCGACGCATTGCCCGAACACGAGCGTGATATACCTCACCGAGGCCGCCGGCATTCGCCCAACCTTTAATCGCCCGCGCCGAGTTGGTGAACCGTTGCTGTTGCGCGGTCATCAACTTGAGTTTCTTCCGGTCCGCAAGCTCGCCCATTTGCCGAACTTCACGAGTGGTCACCGCGAGTGGTTTCTCACAAAGCACATGCTTACCGGTCTTAAGCGCTGCTAAAACGGCCGGTGTGTGCACCCGGTTCGGAGTGCAAACATCCACCGCATCCAATTCGAGTTTTACTAAATCCCGGTAATCCTTAAATGCCTGCGCATTCCCTGCCTCCTTCGCAACTAATTCCGCTTGTGCCTCATTAATATCGGCAACCGCGACGATTTCCACATCGGGAATCGCCTTCCAGCCGGGAAGATGCACCCCGCGAGCGATTCCGCCCGCGCCAATAATTCCAACTCTGAATTTTCTAGCCATGGTGAATAACCTTTCCTTTCATATCGTAAGTAGTCGCGCCGTTAATTTTAACTTCCGCAAATTCTCCAACTTGAACATTGCCGGTACCGGTAACGATTCCATCAATCTCCGGCGCATCGGCATGCGAACGTCCTTGCCAACCGGTTTTAGTTCGCTTCTCTATCAACACTCGCAAAGTCTGACCGATAAACCCACTCTGCACTTGCCGTGAAATCTTTTGCTGCAATGTCATCGCCTTGCTTCGCCGTGACGTTTTCACTTTGTCCGGTAATTGCTGACCGAGGTTACCGGCGGATGTGTGATCCTCCTGCGAATAGGCAAACACTCCTAATCGCTCAAATTTTGCCTCTGCAATAAATTCCATCAGTTCCTCAAATTGCGCCGCAGTCTCGCCAGGAAAGCCAACGATAAATGTCGTCCGCAAAACGATACCGGGAACACCAGCGCGAATGCGTTTGACCAAATCGCGAATATATTGCCCGCTCGTCTCGCGTTTCATCGCGGTCAACATTTCGTCATTGATATGCTGGAGCGGCATATCCACATACCGGCAGACTTTGTCACACCTGGCAATCGTGGTAATCAGTTCATCCGTCCAATGCGCCGGATGCGTGTAAAGCAATCGAATCCAAAAATTACCCGGGATCGCCTGCGCCTGCCGGAGCAACTCGCTCAACAATTCTTTTCCACCGGTTAAATCACGACCGTAAAATGTCGTGTCTTGCGAGATGAGATTAATTTCCCGACAACCATCCCCCACTAACGCACGAATTTCTGCGATTACATCTGCAATGGCACGACTCCGGTACTTGCCGCGAATTCGCGGGATGCTGCAAAACGCGCACGGATGATTACAGCCTTCGGCGATTTTGACATACGCGGTATGTTTTGGTGTGAGCCGCACCCGGGGCGCAGAAAAATCCGGCACGTATTTTGCCGGTCCCGACCAATAAACCGCCGGTGCGCGTTGCTCTAAAATCTCCCGGACAATTCCAGCGATGCGCGGCACCTCATTCAGTCCAACAATCGCATCCACCTCCGGCAAGTCACGCCGCAATTCCTGCGGATACCGTTGCGTCAAGCAGCCAGCCATAATCAACGCCTTGCAGTGACCGGTTTCCCGAAGCCGATTCAGTTTCAAAATCGTGTCAATGGATTCCTGCTTAGCTTTGTCGATAAAACCGCAGGTGTTGACGATAAGCACATCGGCATCTTCAGCGCGTTCAGTCAGCGTCATTCCATCTTTCGCCAACACGCCGAGCATGACTTCGCTGTCCACGAGGTTTTTGGCGCACCCAAGACTGACCAATCCGATTTTAATGGAAGCAGGCGATTTCACTTCACCGGCACTTCGAGAACCACCGGTGTCGGCTGAGTTTTCGGTTGGTAATACGCTTCAAAATCCGCCACCGGCAAAACCGCCGGTTTCTGCGCGGGCAAAACAAACGCTTGCCGGTGCAGCCACACTTGATAACCGGCAAAACTAATGACCGCAAAAACAGCGACCACTGCCACCGCGCGAATTACTAATCCCACCGGTAACTCCAACTCACTCGCCCGGCGCGCCTGCAGCGTTGCCTCCGTTTCGATCTGTAATCCTTGCCGGCGCAATCCGCCTTGGCTTTTCAGATATGTCTCCACCAAGCTCGCACTGTCGATTCCGAGATAATCCGCATACATTTTTAGAAAACTTTTTGTGTACATTGGCGCCGCTAAACCAACAAAATCATCCGCCTCGAGTTTTTCGAGCTTATCGATTTTGATTTTGGTGACGCGCGCCACATCTTCCAATGACACTTTCTTAGTGTGCCGCGCTGTCCGTAAA
>CAINDI010000082.1 GCA_903847335.1 uncultured Verrucomicrobiota bacterium
CGGGATCCACAGCACCGGCACTTTACCAATCCAGAGCGAACAATTATGCAACACCACTCGGTCGCCCGGATAAATCTCGGCGTGCTTCGCTTGCAAGCGGAAATGCTCGTGCTCGTAATCGCACGTCGTCAACGTGGCGTTCGCCGCCGTGTAATGATTACTCGCGATCTGGCTCACGTCCCGGCCATGCAGATAGACCGGCTCAAAAAATCCCCACACTTCCTCCGTCTTCAACTGGCGCGTATCAAGGTTGTAATACATCGACGGCGCTTTCCACTCCTGCCCGTCCCGGTACAACCGCACATTTCCTTGCGCCCAAACTTCTTTCGTCAAACTACTAAATCGCGCCTGATCCGCTCGCAAGATTGCATCGCCATAACGCACCACCACATCGCCTTTGCCGTAGGCCATGTTCGTCGGTTTATCAAAATTTAACTCCTGCGCGTCAATCGTCGCCGGCGCGCCGCGATCAACGGCCAACGCCGGTAATGCCACACACACACCGACCAACAATGCACAAAGGGTTCGTACCGGATTGCTCATGAAATCGCGCGGACGCTAACACACATCCGCCCGCTCCAGCAAGGTCAAAGACTACCGATGCTATTACTGCGCTTGCGGAAGCAAATAACTCAATTTTGAGTTGGTATTAATTTATAGACCACGAATAGCACCACAACCAAGATGAGGTACCAATACTTTTTCCATAATGGAATAACTGGCGGCTGGATGTTGGAATTGTTAGTCTCCGGCTCGTGACTGACCGGTGCCGCTGAAATCTTGGGTAAGGCATTGGTTACGACATTATTTGGTGAAACCACCGGAATCAGGCGAGTTTGTTTTTGCGACTGTAGCATGTCCAGTTGGATTGATACTTTTTGGATTTCAATCCGGTCAGCGGAAGCCAATGACTGTTCGACTGGAATTTTCCGCCGCAATATCGTTAGCAAACGACGCGCACTATAGATTTCCGGATTGGTTTTGGTGATCTTAGTCAAAAGTTGACGTGCGCCTTCGTAATTACCGGCAAGTAAGAATGCTTGAGCTTGCTGTGCTGCTGCGATAACTTGGCTAGCCGCGAACTGCTCATTGGTCGTGATCCCAGGTGTTGGCGCAAGTGCATATTTTAGGTAGGTCTTAATGTCCGATCCTGTAATGATTACAAGTTTGCATAACTGATCTACAGGAACACACGATAAATCAGGCTCATTCTCCTTCGGTACAATGATAATCTCGATTCCCTCAGAATGGGACGCACCATCAATCTTTTGTGGAACACCACCAGCTTTAATACTACCGCTAGCCCGAATTGAGCCAGTCATTGCCACTGTGGTGCGAAGCGGCAGTGCCTTCAAATATGAATAGCCACTAACAGCAAAAGTCACACCCGCAGAATCACCGGCCTTATTCACATATGGACTTTGGAAGTCAATAAGAAGGCGCTTATTGTTCGTATCAAATGGCGCGGCGGACACGATCCACTTGCACATCTCCTCTGCGGATGCCTCCATATAATCATCTTTATCACCATAATCTCCAAAGGCGACCAACCGTTCCTTGAATGCAATCTGCGTCTTCCTTCCATATGCTGCCCAGTAATTCACACGATGAATCCCATCAGAGATACTGACACCTGCGGCTGCGACTTCGGTATCGGTGACAACGATTGTATCCCTCGGAACTAAATGTACATAAATTCCAAGCAACCCACCCTGACGCTGCGACACCGCCAGTCCATTACCATTACCAGCCGGCCAAATAGGTTCATCAACATCGTCCACATGCTGATGGGCAACTCTTTGAATTGCCCGTAAGCGTCCAAATTGGTGGTCACGACGGGCTTCTCGAACAATAGTTTCAAGTCGAACTGACCGCGGATCATTCGACAATGGTTCGAACACTGAACGCAAAGCGACGATACAACGCTTAAAATCGCAGTAGCCGGTGCCAACTCTTGCTGCGGGCGAACCTGGATCGATAAAGTACGACCGAGAGAAGGTTTTATCTGCCGTATCAAGATCGGTAGAAATAAATCGCGTTGCAGCCTCAACACCACCGCTGGCTTCCAAAACCCGCTGGTCTAGGGCTGAGCGCATTTTGCGAATAAATTTTGGTTCCGCCGTAAACTCGTATCTGCAAGACTCCAATCCTTTTATTTGTAATAAGCCGCTCAAAACTTGAAGTTGTGTGAATTCCCTTGAAATTTGTGCAAATAGGAATTGTGCCTCGGTCATAAGATCATTGTCTAACGCCGTACGGAATCGGTCGGAAAGTGGCGACTCTGATGATACCTTTTCGGCCAGTATCTGCATTGATCCACAACTCATCGACAGTGCGGTATTTGCGGAGGTAGCGCTTAATTCTGCCATGGCAAAGTCAGAGCGTTTAGCGATTTCTGAGTTAGAAGACCGGACCGCCATTTTGCATAACTCCATCATTTCTATTGCACGCCGATACTGCAAAACATTTTTCCGAATTTCTTCATCCAGTTTCGCTAGTTCAACATCACGACGTAAAATATCTTCCAACGCCTTCCGTAATTCATAGCAATGACCGCCAAATGGCTGTTCGTTGGAATTTGCGGTTGAGAGAATTCGAATTGCATCACGGAGTTGATTGGTTTTAATTTTCTGAATGGCACTGTGATACACCCACGCGCTAGGCATCGTCAGAACCATTATCTTACGATTAGCATCAATCTCCGCCTCGCGAAAAATAAATCCCTTTTTTTCCAAAACCGGCCGGAGCGCGGCAATGGATAACGCTTCGCCATCGGACGGCAACTCGATACCAGCAGCGACTAAATCATCAACCACGACCGGATCCACTGCAAAATCATTAGTCCCATTCTCACACGCGAATAGAAATGCATCAAAACCATTAGCTAATGAAATCTCATCTGACTGTGTAAATGTGGGGGGAATTTCTATACTGTTTTTTGATGCCGCCGCCTCAGTTTTTGCAAGCGCAGTTTTGTATATCTGACTAGCAGCCGTTAGTTGTTTTTTAGCATCTTCGATTTTTGTGTCCAGAGCCGCGAGAGCCTGTTGTCCAATTGGTTTTTGACCTTGGTAGAATGCCACTTCCTGCTTGGCCTTTGCCTTTTCCGTATTAGGAACAGTTCGAGATTCGTTATTAAAACCGATTGAAGTAAAAGTGTCAGGCATCGTTGCCACTTTCATTTCTGCTAACTTCAGTGCCGCGGCGTCGCGAGCGATATTTTCAACGAGTTGTCGCCGCTGGAGCTCCAAGTTTTTCACTTTGGTTTGCTGGTCAATAAATTTTGCCCTAGCAAGTCGCTCTTCTTTTTCTACAGGCTTTATCCACGCATTCTCATACTTCACAAACCCTTCTGTGACGCTGCGATATTCGTTTTCCCAATTTTGTAGGTTTTGTCGAACAGTGGGTACAAACGATGATGACGGATATAGCGATAGGAATCGTTGAAATGCTGTCATCGCTTCAAAACAACGATTCGTTGTGCATTCCTGATCCGGATTAAGTTTGAACTGGCGCAATTGATCGTAGGCTTCCAGCGCCTGTCGCTCCTCGGCGGTATCATGATGGAGGGATTGAATTTGAGATTTCGGAATAACTTGCGAAGCAAAGATCGTGCGATTGGAAGACGCAACCTCAATGACAACCTGAGTTTCCGACTCGGAATTGATGCTTCCTTGAAGGATCACCCCAGACTTTAGCGTGACCGAATCAGCTCTGACAGTCATTGTTATGAAAACGATTCCTAATAGCCCAATCAGCAGTTTGATAATTTTCATTTTGTGCGTGGTTGCAATGCGTTGATTCACCAGAGCTGTTTATTTAGTGTCGTGTTTAATTTATTCGGCTGATCAGCAGCTTTAGTCGCTACCGCCGGTCGCGCCACCGACGGCACAATTGTTTTTTCTTGGTGTCGCTGTGGGATTAGAAGGCGTCGGACTAAAACCTGACGAGAACTGACAAAGTGCTCATCGCGTACTACCGGCGATATAGTTGGTGAACATAACAGCACACTGCATTAACTACCTTTAGAGCGTGTTACAGTCAATTCTGAACTTGCATTCTGCAACAAATGCAAGTTTCGGCCTCAAATCTTTTTATGGGTCGTATCCGTGATTTACGGAAAAGCCGTGGATGGACACAAGAGCAAGCTGCGGAAGCTTGTGGCATTGGTTACAAGCTGTATCAGCTTTACGAGTTGGGCATCAAAAACAATCCCGGCTTGCGTACACTTGAGAAGATTGCCGCAGGCTTTGGTCTCCAATTACACGAATTACTAAATCCAGTTTCTCCTAAAAATCTTCGCAGACCACGAAAACAAAGCCGGTTACAAACCAAACAAAAATGTGTCTAAGACACAGATTGCGTCATGCGAAGGCTTGAATCTCGAGCAAGACTTGCTTGGCGGAAACACCCGCGACTTTCCTACTCAAAAATTCCTGTTCACCTCTGCAAATCAACGCTCCGGCGGACTACTTGCACCCACGACCGAGCCGATGTCCAGACCCAACCAGACCGAAGGGAAATCCGGCAAGAGCTTGATGGCGTGCCGTTGCGCCGCTCGCGCCTCTTCATGCCGGCCGAGTTGGTTTTCCACTACGCTCAGCCGAATCCAAACAAAAGGATAATTCGTTTCCAATTGCACCGCCCGCCGGTAGGCTTTGACTGCGTCATCCAAATTACCTTGGCCTTCGTAGCTCACGCCGAGGTTCGCCCACGCCGGTGGATAGTCCGGTGCGACCGCGACTGCCTGCCGCCAGGTTGCCACCGCATCGCTGTATTTTCCTTGCCGGCAATAAATTTCACCCAGCTTCTTCCACGCCACCATAAAATGCGGACGAATTTTAAGCACTTGCCGGTACGCCGCCACTGCCTCGCCCTCTTTGCCTTGCGCGCTGTAACTATTTCCTAAATTAATCCAAGCAATCGGATTATCCGGTTCCAGCTGCACCACGCGCCGGTATACCGTCGTCGCCCGGTCGTAAAGTTTGAGTTCCACGCAAGCCGTCCCGACACACGCATAAGCTTCCGCGTAATTCGGAAACCGATTCACTAACACATCACCGGCGCGCAACAATTCCACCCAATCTTCCAATTCTAATGCAGCGACAGCCCGTTGCCATTCGTCCGTCAGAAACATCTCCACATCCACGAGGTCACCACTCTGGTGGCGGGGAAGAAACGGAATCGGTTTCGCTCCGGCATTGACCAGCAGTTTCAAAATCGCCTCCACCGGAATCGCCAAATTATACAACCGCGGATCCAGCACCAGCGCCCGAATCATTCCGATGACCGCACCATCAGAATCCACCACCGGTGCGCCACCCGCACTCGAATCAAGCGTCGCCTTGATTTGAATCCGCCGGAGGTCGCCAAACAATTCTCGAGTCGTAAAAATCCGGCCTTCCGTCTGCGACTGACTACTCACCACCGCCACATGTAGCCCCGGTAAGATTCGACTCACATCAGCCAACGGCAAGAAAACCGGGCTTGTGACAACGAGTTTCAGCAAAGCCAAATCATTTTTGGGATCCGTCGCCAGAATTCCGGCCACCGCAATCTGCTCATTCGCATCCGTGATCGCGACAACACCGCGCGCCGTATCCAGCAACCGCAAACTGGTAACCAACTTGCCATCCGCCGAAACAAAAAAACCGTTCCCCGTCGCAATTTCTTTGCCACCTTGATCACTAACAATCAGTCGCACCACCGCCGACTGAGTTTTCTTCACGCTCACCGGTAACTCACCACCGCTCACTGCCCGGCATAGCGCAATTGCCACGACCGCCGTCACCAACGCCGATTTCATCCGTGCGTTTCCGTAACCGTTCGCTCCGCGAACAAACCAATCACGCTAGTGAATCCGTGAATAAACGGTTTTCGACTCACCGGCCCGATTTCGCCATTCGCAAAAAAACCCGCCACCGGCATCGGCCCCAGAATTTCCTGCAACGCCTTGATGTCGTGATCCGGCTCGCCATACATTCCGGCTCCGCGTCCTAGGCAACTCACCAACATCGCTCCACACACCGGTGGCCGCGCGGAAAATCGCTGTTCGCGCCGCAACATCGCCTGCAAATCCTCCGCCGCTGTCAGCGCATCGCGCACCTGAAATTGCACCGTCTGGCCGGTCCGCACCACATCGCCCACCGCCATCGCGCCAGAATTCGGATCGTGACCAATCAGATTGCGCACCAAAAAATCGCCTTGTCCAAAATCTTCCTGATATTCATTGATGACTCGCCCCAGACACATCGCGCTCTTCGCTAAGTTTTGATCGCTCGCCGGCAGTTTCTCCATCATTTCCTTCACAACCGCCAACGGCGGCCGGCCGCCCAATTCAAAAATTACATTCCGGTCCGCTCGCGTAATCGTGAACGGCTGGCCAATCGGCCGGCAACCTTGCGAAACCACCGTGCGCAATTCCAGATTACCGGACAACGCCACGCCGACGGCGCCAGTGTCTAAAATTTTATCATCAAGAAACAGCCGGCACTCGCCGGCTTGCCGGCCACCGCTCGCCAGCCCGCCGAGAATTGGCGCATCCGGATACGCTTCTGAAAACGCCGCCACCAATTCCGTCGCCTGCATGCTGAACGGTTCCAGAAACATTAGGAAATTCGGCTCCGTCGTCGGCGTCACTTCCAATTGAAAATGCCAGAACGCCGGCCCGGTCGATTCCTCTAATTCTTCCTGCGTGATGTGAAAGGGCGCAATCTCTACATTCGGTAAATTCGCCGCCAACAACGACACCGCTGGTTCCTGTTCGCATTCCCGATTACCGCCGATAATCCCGCCACCGGTGCAACCCACCAGATGCCGCGCGCCGATGCCACGCCGCACGCTTTCAAGCCAGCCGGGATTTTCGTCTAACAATCGGGGATGCACAAACAACAGCGCCAAATCAATTTTCTCCGGCCCCAAGCTGGCGCGCACTTGACCGGCCAAGTCTTGCACCAAGTCAAGCAAGTCGCTCTTCGTCGAAAGTGCGGAAGCAAATTTCATCGCGCTGCAATGTCCACTAAGCAGCCGACCGGTGCAAGTCCGAATCGAAGTGAGAAATGAAAATCTTAAAAACGCTACGCCGGTAGCATTTTCAAAGTCCGCGCGGCAATTTCTTCCGGTGTCCCGGTCGCCGCAATGGTTACCAGCAAATTTCGTTGCCGGTAAAACTGCGCCAGCGGCGTGGTGCTTTTTTCATACACCGCCATGCGAACACGGACCGCTTCCGGTCGGTCATCTTCCCGTTGAACCAAGGCAGTGCCACATTTGTCGCAAATCCCGGCTTGTTTGGGCGGCATACCGGTGATGTGAAAACCCGCTTTGCATTTCGGGCAAGTCCGGCGGCCACTAATCCGCGCAACCACTTCATCAATCGGCAATTCGTAATTCAGCACTGCGTCGAGTTTGATTTTTTCGCCGGCCAGAATCGTCTGCAACGCCTCAGCTTGCGCGACCGTGCGCGGGAAACCATCCAGCAAAAAACCATTTCCGCACCGTAGGCAGGCAAGACGCTCACGAACGAGCTCCAACACCGTCGTGTCCGGTACAAGATCGCCGCGTTTCATATATTCGAGTGCTGCATTCATCGCCGGGCTGCGCTCCGCCTCAGTCAGACTTTTGGCAGCGCGGAAAACATCACCGGTCGAAAGTTGACACGCCCCAAGCCGCGCACAAAGCAATTCAGCTTGCGTGCCCTTACCAACGCCGGGCGCGCCCAGCAAGACAAGCCGGTACGGCCGAGCCACCGGAGCTAGTTCGGAACTACATTGAAAAGCTGGGCCCTTCAGCCAAGCTGCACGGTCACATTTGGTTTCCATAATTTTCCTTCGGGGTGAAACCACCTATAGAAAAACAGACTTCCGAATAAAAAGCAACTGCATCCGTCACCGATGCTTGCCGGAAGTTACCGGAGCCGGTATAATTTCCGCCGTTATGCCGGAACTCCGCAAAAAATATCCGTTCGACCAAATCGAGCCCAAATGGCAACAGCATTGGCTCGCCAACAAAACTTTCGCCGCCAACGACGACGCCGCTAAGCCAAAACTTTACGTCCTCGACATGTTTCCCTACCCCTCCGGCGCGGGATTACACGTCGGACATCCCGAAGGCTATACCGCCACCGATATTTTCTGCCGGTATAAACGGATGCGCGGCTTCAACGTTTTGCACCCGATGGGCTGGGACGCGTTCGGTTTACCAGCGGAACAATACGCCATCGACACCGGCACCCATCCCTCCATCACCACAAAAAAGAACATCGACACCTTCCGCCGGCAAATCCAGATGCTCGGCTTCAGTTACGATTGGGACCGGGAAGTTGACACGACCGACCCCGAATATTTCAAGTGGACGCAATGGATTTTTCTCCAGCTCTACAAAAAGGGTCTCGCCTACGAAGCTGAAATTCCTGTCTGGTGGTGTGACGGCTGCAAAGCCGTACTCGCCAACGAAGAAGTCAACGCCGACGGCACTTGCGACCGGAAAGGTCACAAAGAAGTTTACCGGCGACCGCTCCGGCAATGGATTCTCCGCATCACAAAATACGCCGAACGCCTGCTCGCCGACCTCGAACACGTCAACTGGCCCGACTCCATCAAGGAGCAACAACGCAACTGGATTGGCCGGAGCGAAGGCGCCGAAGTCGATTTCAAAACCGAGACCGGCGACGCGCTCCGTATTTTTACAACGCGCCCCGACACACTTTTCGGCGCAACCTACATGGTGCTCGCGCCCGAACATCCGCTCGTCGAAAAATTCAAAAATCCGGCCGTCGATACTTACCGGAGCGCTGCCGCTAAAAAAAGCGAATTAGAGCGAACGCAACTGGAGAAGGAAAAGACCGGTGTCTTCACCGGTGGTTACGCCATCAATCCAGTCAACAATGAACGAATTCCAATCTGGGTCGCCGACTATGTGATGATGGGCTACGGCACCGGCGCAATCATGGCCGTCCCAGCACACGACACCCGCGATTTTGAATTCGCCCAGAAATTCGACCTCGCAATCCGCACCGTCGTCCAACCACCCACCGGCATCGAACCACAAGGTTTTACCGGCGATGGCATTTCCGTTAACTCCGGTATGCTCACCGGCCTACCGACACCGGAAGCGAAAAAGAAAATCACCAGTTGGCTCGAAGAAAAAAAACTCGGCAAAGCGACGGTGAACTATAAGTTGCGTGATTGGCTTTTCTCCCGGCAACGTTACTGGGGCGAACCGATTCCGATTGTGCATTGTGCGAAGTGCGGCACGGTGCCGGTACCGGAAAATGAATTGCCGCTCCGGTTGCCAGAGATGAAAGATTACTCGCCCTCCGGCAACGCCGAACCGCCGTTGGCGAAAGCGACCGACTGGGTGAATTGCAAATGTCCACAGTGCGGCGGTGCCGGCAAACGCGAAACAAACACGATGCCGCAATGGGCCGGTAGCTGCTGGTATTACCTCCGGTACATCGATCCGAAAAATGCCGGCGCGTTCGTCGCGAAGGACAAAGAAAAATACTGGATGTCCGTTGACCTTTACGTCGGCGGTGCGGAACACGCGGTATTGCATCTACTTTACTCGCGCTTCTGGCACAAAGTGCTGTTCGATCTCGGCCACGTCTCGACGCCGGAGCCATTCACACGCCTCATCAACCAAGGAATGATTCTCGGCGAAGACAACCGGAAGATGAGCAAATCGTGGGGCAATGTCATCAATCCCGACGACGTCGTCCGCGAATACGGCGCGGATACGTTGCGACTCTACGAAATGTTTATGGGTCCGCTCGAAGCGACCAAGCCGTGGAACACGCAAGGCACCGAAGGTATTTACCGGTTCCTTGGTCGCGTCTGGCGTTTGTTCTGCGACGAAGAAGGTAGACTTCTCGTGGACGACACTGCACCGGACACAAAGCTGGTGAAAGTGTTGCACCAAACCATTAAGAAAGTCGGAGCTGACACCGAAGCGCTCGCGTTCAACACCGCCATTGCGCAGATGATGATTTTCGTCAACGAACTCACCGCGCAAGACAAACGCCCGCGCGCCGTGCTCGAACCGTTCGTGCAATTGCTCGCGCCATACGCGCCGCACATCGCGGAAGAACTCTGGCAAAAACTCGGTCACACCCAGACGCTTACCCACGAACCGTGGCCGGAGTTTGCCCCGGCCTTACTCGTGGAAAACACAGTGACGATTGTTGTGCAGGTCAACGGCAAAGTCCGCGACAAGCTCGACGTTCCGACCGGTATCACAAATGCGGAATTAGAAAAACTCGCGCTCGCAAGTGGTAAGGTTCAGGAATCTCTCACCGGTAAGACCGTCAAAAAAGTCATCGTCGTCGCCGGTAAATTGGTGAATATCGCTGCTGGTTAGTGAGTGGATATTTTGCGGTATTCCGTTTCGCGCAGGTAAATCGGCTCCAGCGGCAATTCTACCGGCGCCACTTGCGCCAACAATGCCGCACGAGGATATACTGGCGGTGCGCTCACCCACCACGTCGGCTCGCGCAAGCCACCGGTCACCAATTCTCGCGTTCCAATCCGACACGGAGTCAGCGGCTTCCCCACCCGGTCATACAACGCAAAATAAATTTCGCCACGTCGTGCATCGGCGTGTACACACATTTGCCGGTACTCCGCTGGCACCTCCGGTAGTGCCGTCAACGCCAGCGCATCGAAGCTGCTCACGGCACGAATTGGCACCGACCGAGGCAACGCCAAGCCCTTTGCCGCCGCCAGCCCAGCCCGGATGCCAGTAAAAGAACCGGGACCAACGCCAACCAAAATCAAATCGCAGTCACCGGGCTTCAACTTTCCAATCGCCTCGAAAATACCATCGCGTTCAAAAGTTTCCTCCGCAACCAACCGATTACCGTCGAGCAATGCGACCGAGCCGCGCGCGGTAGATGTATCAATGGCCAGCGTGATCATGTGACCTCGATTTGCCGGGTGATTTCGTCGAGCGCCGTCAGCCGGATGTGTTTTGTATGCATCGGCAAAAGCGTTTCAATTTTTTCCGCCCACTCAATCACCGTCACCCACGGCGCGTCGAAATAATCTTCCAAACCAATACCGGCGGCCGATTCCAGCCGGTATAAATCCACATGCGCCAGCGGCAGCCGGCCGCTCCGGTATTCGTGAATCAACGTGAAGGTTGGGCTGGTGACCGGCTGCACGATGCCGAGGCCGGCGGCAATGCCTTTGACTAGGCAAGTCTTACCGGCACCGAGGTCGCCGCTCAATGCCAGCACATCGCCAGCACGGAGCGCGCTGGCAAACTGTCGGCCGAATGCGATGGTTTCGTCAGCGCTGTGGGAAATGATCATATCCTTTTTCCTGCAATGGCTGGCCGTCGAGCAACACGACTGGTTTTCGGATGACCCGGCCGATTTCATAGAATTTTTTCCGGAGCGGGCCCGCGTCACGCGCAGCCACGGTAAACAGCAATTCAAAATCTTCACCATCGGTCAACGCGCCCGGCAGCCGGCCGGGAATTTGGTTCGAAAAAATTTCGACGCCGACCCGGCTCGCCTCCACCAACCGGCATAAATCGCTGGCAAGACCGTCGCTGATGTCGAGCATCGCGTGAAGACGGAAATTTTTCGCGAGCCATTGCGCTTCGCGGATGCGCGGCGTGAACGTGAGATGTTTACCGGAACGAAATGCGCCGCCGAGCTTACCGGTGACGAAAACCGCATCGCCCACTTTCGCACCAGAGCGTAAAACCGGTCGGTCGGCGTGGCCGAGTAGCGTGACGACGACGAATTGTTCGTGCCGGACGTGCGCGGTGTCGCCGCCGACGATTTCGCAGCCAAACTTACCGGCCACGGCCCGCATCCCGGCGTAAAGTTCGCGCACCCAACGCACCGGCGTAGTCGGACGCAAGCCAAGACTGACGACGGCGGAGCGCGGTTGTCCGGCCATCGCGGCGATGTCGCTAAGGTTGCGCGCCATCGCTTTCCAGCCGATTTTTCGCGCCGGCGTTTTCGGCAGAAAATGGACACCTTCAATCACCGGGTCACACGTAAGCAATAGTCCATCCGGCAGCACGGCGCAGTCGTCACCGGCACGCGGGATATTTTTCGCAAGTTGCCGGATAAGACCGAATTCGCCGATGTCGCGCACAGTTTTCATGAATGGCTGCGTTGGTAAAAGATTTGGAGAATCATGGTGGCGTTGAATAGCGCGTGCATGGTGATTGGCGCGAGAAGTGAGCCGGTGAGTTCGTAGGCAAGACCGAGTCCGAACGCGAAGACAAAGAGCGGTAGGAAGGATGGCGCGTGAAAATGGCTAAGTGCAAACACCAATGAAACCAGCAGCAAGGCGCGCCAGAGACCGAAGCGTTGTTTGAGCGCCGGGTAAGCAAATCCGCGAAAGAGAAATTCTTCAAACACCGGCGCGACGGAGAGAGCGAACAGAAGTAGGATGATTTTCAATGCCGGTGAGTGCGTGTTGCGGAACAGGTCAACGATTGGCTGCTCTCCGATGTTAATGTGAAAGAATTGGCAAAACGCATCGGTGGTGAAAATCAGCGCACCCACCGGTGGCAAACTCGCCAGACAAAATAAAACACCCCACCCCGCTGCCGCACCGAGCGACATGGCGTCGAGTCCGAGAGCCTTTTGGATGTTGATTTGCCGGTACCGGAAGTACAAACCGAAGCCAGTCAACGCGACAAGTCGGAGCAGTAATTCTGACGGCAAAACGATTGAGGCAAATTGAGAGCTGCTGTGGTTGCGCCAGAGTGTGGCGATTAAATAGTAAACGCCGTTAGCCAACAGGACGAGACCAGTCAGGATGAAGACACTGACAGCCAGCGCTCGCAAGCCCCACGGTTTCGGCGTCACACGAAATTGCGGAGCCGGCAGGAATCGTCCGATAATGATGGCATCACAAATCAAGCCGAGCAAAACGATGATTGCGCCGGCCACAATGAGCGGAGAAAACTTGAGTTCAAATGGCATAATTGCTGTCAGAAGCGGTTCAAAGATTCAGCCATTCTCAGAGTAAAAGCAACCACTTTCCCACCAGCATTAGAAAAACCACTTGCAATTGTCTACTGTTCTGATAGCCTTAAAGACATGCGGATTTCCAAACGTGGCGAGTATGCTTTGCGGTCATTGATTAATCTCGGGATTGCCCGGGAAGTTGGTCGACCTTTGGTGCAAATTAGTGAGCTGGCAAAGAAGGAAAACATCCCAATTAAGTTTCTCGAAGCCATCCTGCTCGACTTGAATAAAGCTGGGTATCTTGGCAGTAAACGCGGTAAAGGCGGCGGATACTTCCTGAAAAAGCCGACGGACAAAATCATGATCGGTGACGTGGTGCGCTTGATTGACGGACCGTTGGCGCCGATTCGGTGTGCAAGCGTGACGGCTTACAAAAAATGCTCATGTCCGGATGAGGAGCATTGTGGACTGCGCTTATTGATGGTGGATGTGCGCAATGCTATCGCCAATATCCTGGACCGGTATTCACTCGCTGATATCGTCGGAGTTACAGTGCGAAAAATCCGGCGCGACAAAGTGCCGTTGCCGTTTTTGGAAATCAAATAATGAAATCGCTGTTTTGCGGATTATTTCTTTGGATTGGCGCAACCAGCTGGGCTGAGCCGGTGATTCTGCGCGTCGGCCACTTCCCAAATGTCACTCACGCGCAAGGCGTCATCGCCCACCGGAACGGCTGGTTTGAAAAACGACTCGGGCCAGACGTGAAAATTCAGTGGTTTGTCTACAACGCCGGTCCGAGCGCGATGGAAGCGATTTTTGCTAATTCGATTGATCTCACCTATGTCGGGCCCAGCCCGGCGTTGAACGCCTATTCCAAATCGCATGGCGACGAGGTGCGCATCATTGCCGGCGCGGTAAATGGCGGCGCGGCATTAGTCGTTCAGCCAGATGACCGTATTAAGGTGCCGGCGGATTTTCGTGGCAAAAAAATCGCAACTCCGCAACTCGGCAACACACAAGATGTGGCCTGCCGCGCGTGGCTGACGCAGCACGGTTTCAAAATCACACAACTGGGTGGTGATGTAACGGTTTTGCCGACTTCCAATCCAGATCAACTGAATTTGTTTAAGGAAAAACAAGTTGATGCCGTCTGGACAGTCGAACCGTGGGTGTCACGCCTCGAACGGGAAGCCAATGCGAAAGTTTTTGTCGAGCAACGCGACACAGTGACGACCGTTCTCGTCAGCAGTGTCAAATGTTTGCGCGACCGGCGTGAGTTGGTGAAGAAATTCGTCCAAGCACACGCAGAATTGACCGAGTGGATTCAGAAAAATCCGACCGAAGCCCAAGCCTTGCTCCGCGAAGAATTGACCGCCGAAACTACCCGGCCAATCTCAGCAGAATTAATTGCGCAGACGTGGAAGCGGATGGATTTCACCACGAATGTTGCGATGCCGGCGCTCAACCAATTTGTCAAAGACGCGCAAGCCGCCGGATTTATGCGCGGCACACCGGACTTGAGTCGGTTAATCGAATTACCATGACCATCGAACAAGAACTCGCCAACGTCACACCAGAGAAGCTGACCGTTGAGCACGTCTCGAAATGGTTTCGGACGCGCCGTGCGACGGTGCATGCGTTGGATGACGTTTCACTGACGGTGCGCGAAGGTGAATTTGTTTGTCTCGTCGGCCCCAGCGGTTGCGGCAAGTCAACTCTACTGAACATCATTGCGGGTCTTGAATCACCGGACGCCGGTCGGGTGTTGGCGGATGGGAAACCAGTCACCGGTCCCGGCCGCGAACGCATGGTGATGTTTCAAGAATCGGCGCTATTTCCATGGCTTGACGTACTCGACAACGTGATGTTCGGCCTCAAACTCAAACCGCAACTGAAAAATCAGGAGCGCCGAGAAGTCGCAGAGTTTTATCTGAAACTGGTCGGCCTCGAAAAATTTGCGACGGCAAATATTCACGAGTTGTCCGGTGGAATGAAGCAACGCGTCGCCCTCGCCCGGGCGCTCGCCCCGAATCCGCGTGTGTTGCTGATGGACGAACCGTTCGCCGCGCTCGACGCGATGACTCGTGAGCAACTTTACGGCGACATCCAACAAATTTGGGCGAAACGCCGCAAAACCATAATTTTCGTTACACATAACGTCCGCGAAGCGGCGTGTCTCGGCGACCGGGTAGTTTTATTCTCGCCGAATCCCGGCCGGATTCAGGAGCAATTCACCGTGGACTTGCCGCGACCGCGCGACATCAACAGCGTCGAACTGGCGAAGCACTCCACGGAAATTATGCGCGCACTCAAACGACACTTGCGCCCTGAAATTTCCGAGGTGGCAGAATGAAACGCGGATTAGTGGTTTGCGGTTTTGCGGTGCTCATGATTGCCAGCTGGGAGATTGTCTGCCGGTTAAAAATCTGGTCACCGGTACTCTTGCCGAATCCGTTGGCGGTCGGCGAATATCTCGCGCAAGCCATTCGCGATGGCACACTTTGGCAAGCCACGCTGGTGACGACGAAACGACTGTTGATTGGCTATTTTCTAAGCATTCTTTTCGGCGTACCGCTCGGATTGCTGACAGCGCGCTTTAAGTTTGCCGAAGACACGCTCGGCGTGTTGGCGCTCGGCCTCCAGACTTTGCCGAGCGTCTGCTGGATTCCGCTCGCGTTGCTCTGGTACGGTCAAACCGAAGGCGCGATGCTATTTGTCGTCATCATGGGGTCACTCTGGTCAATTCTCATTGCCACCGACAATGGCGTCCGCACCGTTCCGCCAATTTACGCCCGCGCCGCTAGCACGATGGGTTCCAAAAATTTTCACACTTGGATTAAAGTCATCCTACCGGCGTCATTGCCATTCATCGTTAGCGGCATGAAACAAGGCTGGGGATTCGCGTGGCGGTCGTTGATGGCGGCGGAGATTTACGTCACGATTCTCACTGGCTTTGGTCTCGGTCACCTACTCCACTACGGCCGGGAACTTAACGCGATGGATCAAGTCATCGGCGTTATGCTGGTCATCATCACCATCGGTTTGCTGGCTGATAAAATTCTATTCTCGCCCTGGGAAAAATTCCTCCACCGGCGCTGGGGCACAGCACGGAACTAACCGGTCGACGCCTTCACAAATCGGTCCAACCGGTCCATTGCCGCGCCGGTATCAATCAATTCCGCCGCGCGCTGCCAGCCGTGTTCGAACGTGTCCGCGACCTCCGCTACAACCAATGCCGCTGCTGCATTCAGCAACACGATGTCGCGCCGCGCGCCACGATCTTTACCAGATAAAATTTCGCGTACAATCCCGGCGTTCGTCACCGGATCACCACCGGCGAGTTCTTCCGGTTTCACCGGCACCACACGCCAGAGTGTAGCCGGCACTCGAAAATCGCGTTCGGTTAATTCAATCTTTCCGTGCCACAGCTCGGCAACGGTATTGACGCCGCGTGTTGAAAGTTCATCCAGCCCGGCACCATGCACGACGAGCGCGTGTTTCACATCAAGCAACCGGAGGACTTCGGCAAATTTCGGAACGAGTGGCCGGTCGAAAACGCCGACGAGTTGATGCGTCGGCTTCGCCGGATTGACGAGCGGACCGAGGATATTAAAAATCGTGCGCTGCCGGCGCGCGGCGAGTTGTTTGCGTACCGGTGCAATCGCTTTGAATGCCGGGTGGTAAAACGGCGCAAACAAAAAAGTAATTCCGGCTTCCGCCAGACACCGGCGCGCAGCCTCCGCCGGTAAATCAATTTTTGCGCCGAGCGCAGTCAACACGTCGGCACTACCACATTTACTGGTAACAGCCCGGTTGCCATGTTTGGCGACGGAAACACCAGCGGCGGCAGCGACAAACATTGTACAGGACGAAATATTAAACGTGTTTGCGCCATCGGCACCGGTGCCGACGATGTCGAGCAACTTACCAGCGGATAGACCGGGATCCACGGCGCGCGACCGGAGTTCACGAGCGAACGCGGCGATTTCGTCTGCCGTCTCGCCTTTACCGGCTAGCGTAGTCAAGAAGGTCGCCTTCGTATCATCGGTCACCGCCGGTGCAAGCAAGGCGGAAACGGCCGCGCCGACTTCGGCATCGGAAAGCGCGCAACCTTTTGCCAGTTGCGCTGTTAAATCTTGCAACGTGTTCATCTGCGTAAAATCCTACCACAAAAGACAATTGGAAGTTACAATTTCTGACTTATGAATAAAACCGCTCACGCGCTTCTCGGATTACTTGGAGTTTTGGCGGTTATTTTGACCGCCACCGCAATCAGCGCCGTCAAACATTCGCAGGAACTCAATGCGCAACTGGAACAAGCGCAAACAGAATTGCAAAATTTACGAGGTAAACCCACCAGCAAGACGACCACCGGCAGTAACGAGATGTTACAAAAGTTACTCGCCGAAGAAACTGCCGTGAATGCTGAACTGCGAAAAGAAATCGAACGATTAGAAAATTCGGCGGCATCTGCACCGGTGGCAAATGTCTCAGTTGCCGCAACGGTTGAAACAAATTTACTGACTGTCGGTCGCGCCAGCGGACCAGCGGCGTGGATGGAGCGAATCCGTCAGCAAGACCCGGAGCGTTACAAACAAATTGTCGCAGACCGCGAACAACGCCGGAAGGAAACCGACGATTGGTATACCACTACCCAGAGTCAACTCGCTGCACGAGCGCAAGCTGCGGCCACTCCTGACGAAGCTGATTTGGCCAATCAGATTGCCGATACACTAACGAAGCTGAATGACCTCCGGCAACAGCAACAGCAATTGCAAGTTGCCAATTTACCCACCGACCCGCAACTCCAAACGGAAATTCAGAATATACGACAGCAATTATCGCAACTCAGTGAGCAAGATCGGACATTGCAATACCAGCAACTCGCGACTCAACTTGGTTTGACCGGGGACAAAGCGCAAACGCTCGTTACAACCATTCCGCAAATCTTGCAGGCCACAAAATTCACACCGCCGCGCGGTGTCTCTTCCGGAACCGGTAGCTCACCGCCCCCCACACCACCCGTGCCAACCAAGTAAGCTTACTTGCCGGCGAGACCGAAGGCGTCGTGAATGGCGCGAGCCGCTTTTTCGGCATCGGCGAGCGCGATAATCACGCTGATTTTGATTTCGCTGGTGGAAATCATGCCGATGTTAATGCTGTTACCGGCGAGCGTCTCAAACATTTTTGCGGCGACACCGGGATGGCTGCGCATTCCGATACCGACGACACTGAGTTTGGCGATTTCACCGGTGGCGGTAACTTCGCGTGCGCCGATATCTTTGACGACCGGTTGCAAAACTTTGACGGATTTCGCCGCATCGGTGTCGCCGACGGTGAACGAAATATCGGTGGTGCCATTCGCGCTGACGTTTTGCACGATGACATCGATATTGATGTGAGCGTCGGCGATGGTTTTGAAAACCTTCGCGGCAATACCGGGTTTGTCCGGCACACCGGCGATGGTGACCTTGGCTTGTTTCTTGTCAACTGCGACGCCGCGGATAACGACGTCTTCCATTTTTTGTGTTTCGGCTTTCACGATAGTTCCCGGGTTGTTGTTAAAACTGCTGCGGACTTCGAACACGACATTGAATTTCTTGGCAAACTCGACGGACCGCGCCTGCATCACTTTTGAGCCGAGCGCGGCCATTTCGAGCATTTCGTCGTAGCTAATTTCCAAAATCTTTTTGGCATCTGGAATAATGCGCGGATCGGCGGTATAAACGCCGTCCACGTCGGTATAAATCTGGCAAACGTCGGCCTTCACCGCCGCCGCAATCGCAATCGCGCTCAGATCGCTGCCGCCGCGACCGAGCGTGGTAATGTGTCCTTCCGGTGTTTCGCCTTGGAAGCCAGCAATGATGACGGCGTGACCTGAGTCGAGCAATTCGTGGACGCGCTTCGGCGTGATGTTTGCAATTTTGGCTTTCGTATGCAAACCGTCAGTAACGATACCAGCTTGCGCACCGGTCAATGACGCCGCTTTTGCACCGAGTCCCTGCAAGGCCATCGCCAACAACGCAATCGTCGTCTGCTCGCCGGTCGCCAGCAACACGTCCATCTCGCGCTCCGGTGGCTCCGCATGAACTTCTTTGGCAAGTTTGATTAACGAATCGGTTACACCGCTCATCGCTGAGACGACGACGACGACTTGGTTACCGGCTTGCTGAGTCGCCAGAACTCGTTGCGCGACATTTTTAATGCGTTCCGGATTGCCGACCGACGTTCCGCCATATTTTTGGACAATCAATGCCATATCAGTCAAAATTCTCCACTCGCAAAACCACGGTCTTATCTTTTACCACATCCAGCCGGTCAATTTCAGCAACCGCCGCGCACACGGCCCGGTCTTTCGCGGTGTGCAACATCATAATCAACGACACCCGATTCGTCGCCGGCTCGCGTTGCAATACCGATGCGATGCTGATATCGGCATCACCTAAAACTTTTGCGACCTTCGCAATTACACCGGCGCGATCTTCGACCGTCAACCGCAAATAATACCGCGACTCCACTTCATCAATCGAACGCACCGCCGCGTGCAGTTGGTGCGATACAAATCCCGGCACGCGCTGAATGCTGCCAGCTTTCAAATTGAGCGCCGCGTCCGCAAGATCGGCAATCACCGCACTGCTGGTCGCATCCGCGCCGGCACCGCGTCCGTAAAACATCGTGTCGCCGACCACATCACCGCGCACTGCCACCGCGTTAAAAACACCGTTGACACTGGCGAGAATGTGACCGGCTGGAATGAGCGTCGGATGAACGCGCACCTCGACAGCTTTACCGGCGGCTTTGATGATGGCGAGCAGTTTGATCGTGTACCCAAGCTCGCGCGCTACCTGAATATCCATTTGCGAAACGCGCCGGATACCCTCGACGTAAACATTTTCTTCGCCAACCCAAAAACCGTGAGCGAGCGAAGCAAGAATTGTCGCCTTATGCGCCGAGTCGCCACCATCCACATCGAGACCGGGATCAGCTTCGGCGTAACCGAGCTTCTGCGCTTCGGCGAGAACTTCGGCGAAATCTTTCCCTTCCGCGGTCATCCGGCTGAGGATGTAATTGCAGGTGCCGTTAACGATTCCGTAAATGAGCGGGAATTGGTTGGCGACAAAACCTTCCCGGAGCGCTTTGATAATCGGAATACCACCACACACGCTCGCTTCGTAGAAAATGTTACCGCCGTTTTTTGCCGCGGCTGCAAAAATTTCCTCGCCGTGATGTGCGAGCAACGCTTTGTTGGCGGTGACGACAACCTTACGACGGTTCAGAGCTTCCAAGGTAACCGTTTTTGCAAAACCGGTTCCACCGACTAATTCAACGATGACGTGCACTTCCGGATCGTTAATGACCGCCATTGCGTCCCGACAAAGTACGCTCGCCGGTACCGGTAAACTCTTGAGTTTTGCTTCGTCCTTGTCGCAAACCCATTTCAAGTTCAGTCGAATACCGAGCCGGTCAGCAAGCAGGTCCGCATTGCGGGTGAGATTTTTCGCCACGCCGCCGCCTACGATGCCGGCACCGATGAGTCCGATATTCAATTGCTTGGGAGTATTCACAACGCGGGGAAAATAGCGGGCAACCGGCCAACCTGCAATAGAAAATCTTAGAATCCCGATCCACACAAATCGATAACACCAGCCGGCCAGTCAAATACTCGGAGCGGTTTCATCATGATCCAATCAGAAGGTTTAACACTCCACTCTTTGGTTTCTGGATTTTGGCACCGGAGCGGATTAGTAATATTCCGATAGCCACTTGACGCATAATGCTTCTTATCACCAAACAGCAGAGCGACTGGAATATCGCGCGCAGCTAACCAAACGTGCGCCGTGGCGAGTACTTCACGCACCAGTCCCTGACCGCGATGTTGAGGATGGACACAGACCTCTGCAACACCGGCAATCCGCACGTCACCGGCGATGGTTCCAATCACTTTGTCGTGCACGGCAACGTGGGCAATTAACTCGCCACCATCACCTCGCACAAGCCACCGCCAGCGAGGTGACAAGTGAAAATACCGGCGATCACGAAAAACAATATCCTCGGGTTTGGTAAAACAGGTGGAAAGCAATTGCCGTAACTGCCGGTCCAACTCCGCATCCACCGCTACATCTTCGATGAACTCCACCACCGGCATCGGTTAACTCCGGCTGCGGACAAACTTCGCCGTGCGTTCAATGGCTTTTTCAATTTCAGACATCGCCGACGCAAAACTAGCGCGGACGTGACCTTCGCCACTCGGACCAAAAGCGGTGCCGGGAACCATCGCGACGCGTTCTTGTTCGAGCAACTTCACCGAAAATTCTTTGGAAGTCAGTCCGGTGCTGCGAATATCCGGGAACGAATAAAACGAACCGACCGGCAAATGACACTTCAAACCGATTTCGTTAAATGATTTCACAATGAAATTGCGCCGGAGCCGGTATTGCTCGCGCATCATTTCCATTTCGTTGCGACCATGTTCGAGCGCTTCCAGCGCTGCTTCCTGCGCGATGATCGAGGCGCAAAGCATCGAATACTGGTGCACCCGCAACATCGCCTCGGTCAGCGCCGGTGGCGCGCAAGCGTAGCCGATCCGAAAACCGGTCATCGCAAATGCCTTGGAGAAACCATGCAAGAAAATCGTTCGCTCTTTCATACCAGGCACAGCGGCGATGGAATGATGCGTACCGGTAAAGGTCAGCTCACTATAAATTTCGTCCGTCAACACCAGCAAATCGTTCGCGATGCAAACCCGTGCGAGTTGTTCGATTTCTTCACCGGTCATCGTCGCGCCGGTGGGATTCGTCGGGAAATTAAGCATCAACGCCTTAGTCTTCGGCGTGATCGCGGCGGCTACATCTTCGGCGCGTAACGCGAAATTATTTTCTGGGCGCGTCTGAATCGCTTTCGCCACGCCGTGCGTCAACGTCACGCTGGGATGATATGAGACGTAGCATGGTTCGTGGTAAAGAATCTCGTCGCCGGGATTCACAATCGCCCGCAACGCAATGTCAAGCGCCTCGCTGACGCCGACAGTCACGAGAATTTCGTTCGTCGGATCGTATTCGACGTGAAAATTATCCGTGACATACCGGCTAATGGCGCGCCGGAGCTGAATCGTACCAAAGTTGGAAGTGTAACCGGTCTTGCCGTGTTCGAGCGCATAGATGGCAGCTTCGCGGATGTGCCACGGCGTCGTAAAACCCGGTTCGCCAATGCCGAGCGAAACGACATTCTCCATGGACTGGACAATCTCAAAAAAATCACGAATCCCCGAACGCGGAATTCCGCGCACGTGCTCGGCGACAAAGTCGCGTTTCGTTACCGGTGATTTCGACATTAGGCTCGCCACTTTACCAATCGGTTTGCCAAAAGCAAGCGAGCAGGCGCGACTTGCGTCGCTCGGTGTGACTTGGTAATGGATGGTCATGGCGAGCTTCAATAATCCATTCAGCGCACTTTCCGGTGAGGGTTTACCGGCCGGCAAGGCTGACGCACCGAAACCGGTCAAGCTCGGCCGAGTGGTGTTGCGCAAAGAAAAGGCACATCGCGGCGGAAAAACGGTAATCGTCGTTTATGATTTCGCACCACAGATTACCGGCACGCAAATTGAGACTATCGCCGGCAAACTCAAGAAAACCTGTGGTTGTGGTGGCACTGTAAAAGACCGGACTATTGAAATCCAAGGTGACCAGCCCGGTAAGATTCGTGAATTACTTGAAGCGGAAGGTTTTCAGGTGGCCGGGGTGACGTAATTGACCTCGGATAGTGTTCACTGATTCACAAGGCGCACCATGGTTTCATAATTGGCCATTGTCTGGGGCGTGATGACCCGGCCATACGGCGCGGCAGACGGCATGAGTACAAAACCGCGACCAAGGCCGGCTGTCCCATCCCGGATGGATTGGGCAACCACTTTTTCAAACCGTTCCGGTGGGAGGTTCTCAATGTCGGCAATTTCAATGTTACCAAACAGCACGAAGTCATTCCCGTAGTTACGGCGGACTTCAGCGAGCGTGATATTACCTTGCGGTGGTGGCTCGATTGGATCAATGGCGCTGGCGCCCATTTGCCGGATCAACGGCAACACATTCCGAATCCGACCATGCGAATGAATCCGCGCAAACCCGCCATGACGCTGAATCTGGTAGACCATGGGGCCGGTGTAACGCACGACGTATTCGGCGAATAGTTCCGGTGGCAGGTAAGGTTCCGTAGCGTATTCCGGTCCGTAGATGCGCCAAAGATGACCGGGAAATTCCCGCGCTATAATTTCTGTCTGCGCGTACAATTGGTGTGCCAATTTCTCCAATAGCCGGTGGAATAACGCACGTTGGGTGAATGCCAACACGGTGTAATCTTCCATCGAAAACAATCCCGCCGCGATGCACAATGGGTCGGGCGTATCCACCATGATGATACCTCGGTCGCCGAGAGCTTGATCCTCTGCCAGCAATGGCGCGACATCCACATCTGGCAGGGCGGCGTCTTCTGGTAATTCCAAATACGCGTGCAAATCGTCTTCGTCTTTCAAAAGATGTTCTAGATTCCAGATCGTATCAACCTCCGGATCCCGGCGCATCAAGGCTGTCATTGTGCGCCCGGCAATTTGTACTGTGGTTCGTTTAAACCGGCTGCCATCTTTCTCAAATTCTTCTGTGCGCCAAAATTCAGTTTGCGGATTGACGACCGAGCGGCGGACAGTCGGCGCACGCATCCGGATTAAATCCGTTTGTTCCTCGGCTAATTGCAGCAGCGGTTGCCAGCTGGGAGAATTGTAAATGTTAAACGGGTCCGGATCCGTGGGATCCACTGCGAATCCGCCGATTTCATAAAAACTTACCGCCGGACGATCCACCGGCTCGCCACGTAATGTGGCTAATAATCTTTCGCGGCGCGTCATACTGACCAGTCAGTAGAAGTTGCGTTCATGGCACGACTTTAATACGTTAGCGGCAAATTGGCGTTAGCTAATCCGGAGAAAGATGTCGCAAATTTCATCAGGCAAGAATCTATCCATCAGTCCCGCCAGCCTCCCGGCAGTACCGGTGCAAAACATTTTACTTGTCGCCCGGCTTGAACGCCGCCGGCAAAACTATGAGTTTGAAGCCACCTCACTACCCGGCCATCTTTTACATTATGTCGTTGCCGGTAAAGTCCGCCAGCAATGCAACGGGCGCGAGTACGAACTGCGCCCCGCTTCCGTGATGTGGTACCATGAAAACGAATGGGTGACCGGCCGCCTGCTGGAACCACCTTGGATATTTTACAGCGTCAACTTTATTGCGCCCACTCTTCCACCACCACCCGAAGAATCCCGCCTCTTTCTGCGCCACCACCAGCTAGCACCGCTTTTTCACAAACTCTGGAAGGCCTGGCAACAAACCACTCTGCCACCAATACAACGCCAAGCCACAGTTCATGCGCGGTTGCTCGACATTCTAGCTGGCCTCGCGTTACCGGCGGAAAATTCATTTCAATTTGACCCCCGTGCCCAGCTCTGGTGGGAACTCGAAACCGAACTCCGCCGGGACCTCACGCGAGTCATTGACCTCCCGCTGCTTGTTCGTCTCAGTGGTACCAGTGCCGCCACGATTGCTCGTGCCTGCCGGTACGCCGTCAACGAATCGCCGGCGCGCCGCGTAAAACAAATTCGACTAAGTCTCGCTCGCGGTCTCGTCCTCCGCTCCGAGCTGGCAATGAAAGAGATTGCAGCCCGCATTGGTTATCCGCGTGTCCACGAATTCTCCCGCGACTATCGGAAGCAGTTTGGCAAACCGCCAACAGTAGAGCGATCCCGGTCAATCTGTTAATTGCACACCCAAATCCCAATTCAGCGCTACTCGAAACGGAAGGTTTTCAGGTCGCTGGAATTCGGTAGCGAACTACCGGTGGTGATCGGAAAAGTGCGAATCCTCAATCGCACCGGGATTCGTGTGTCGCTTCAAGGCTCGCTTCGCATTTTCAAGTTCACTTTTAGACTGGGTCACTAAAATATCTTTTTCCCGTAATTGCGCACTCACTAATCCGACAATTCCCAACGCCAGCAAGGTGCCGAAAAAGAAAAAAACGGGACTTCGTTTGTACCAACGCTTGTAGAGGGCTTCAACAGCGGCGCTTGATTTCGCGACGGCATCACCTTGGTAGCTCTCAAATCTCTCCCAAGCTTCGTGGTACGCGACGAGCCGCGGCAAGGTCACGGCCAACATCATCTGCTGTGCTTCAGCGCGCTTGGATTCATGCAACAGTAAGTTCAAAACCTTTTGATAACTCTCGCGATAAGGCCGGCGAGTTTGGACAATGGCGACAATCAGCTGTCGCTCTTCGTCGGTGCTGGCCAAGCCTTCGATTTGCTGAAGCAAGGCTCCAATTTGATCAGAGTTCTGGCGCATTTCTTTCAACAACCTTTCGATTCCGTGCCCATCGGAAATCATAAATAACTGCAAGGTAATCCGGTTGTTCCGATTGGAAAGTTTGAGAGCTTGCTGCGCGAGCTCAAAACTTGGCCATTGCGTTTCGGTCACGC
>CAINDI010000083.1 GCA_903847335.1 uncultured Verrucomicrobiota bacterium
ACGGCACGCGCTGCGCCAAAGCGCGGAACACAGTTTTGTTCGCTTTGTAACCAAGCGCTTCCATCCAGCCTTCGTAAAATGCTTGTTCGACACCGGCGCGGTGAATCCACCGGGCAAACCGACGCATCTTCCCAGCGAAACGTTCGTCGCCGGCAGCACTCAGTAGCAATTCGACGGATTCTTCCGGCAAAGCTGCCAGTGTCGCGGCACATTGACCGGCATGGTTGCCGACGTTGTGCGGATAGGCGTCGCTATCAATTTCGTCGAAGAGTTGATCAATCGGCGCGGCCAGATGCGAGTGCAGAACAAGCTGAGGAATTTCATCGCCGTGCCGGGTGCGCAACGGCTTAGCACTGGCCGCCTCCCAAAGAACAACGTGAAGGATGACATTGTCATAACGCGGGTCGTGTTCGTGACCGTGATGTGTCCAGTCATCGGCGCGAAGATGGATTTCGATGTCGCCTTGGCGTTCTGGTTCGTCGCCGATTTTGAGAGTGGCATTGCGAAAATCAGGACCGGCTTCGAAATTCCACCAGCCGGGGAAAATCACTTCCACACGCCGGCCGTCCACCGTCCGGAGCGCATCGTGCCGGAGACGTTGGTCGTACCAGATGCATTGAACCAGCCGCTCGTGAATCGGAAGCGGAACGGAATTGCGATCGGCCTCGCGCAGCAACGCCGGTGCAAAAACATTCGAAAACGACTCGCGAAAGAGTTGATTGCGGATTTCGTTGTAACGAGTGACCGGCATCATCGGCAATATACTGACCGGCGCGAATGAGCGCGATAAACTTTTTAAAACGCCGATTGAACATTCCGTTGCTTGTCAAAGTCCAAACGGTTTGTTAGAAGACGAGTAGCCGTTTTCTGGGACGCAACCACATGCAACCGATGATTCAAGTTGATAATTTAACGAAACGCTACGCGGGCGTCACCGCGCTCAATGGCGTGTCGTTCGCCGTCAACCGAGGCGAAATCGTCGGTTTCCTCGGTCCGAACGGTGCCGGCAAGTCCACGACAATGCGGATTCTGACCGGCTTCATCCCCGCTTCCGCCGGACGCGTGCAGGTGGCGGGGTTCGACGTGTTTGAAGATTCGCTCGAAGTCCGCCGGCACATTGGCTACATGCCGGAAAATAATCCGCTCTATGTGGACATGCGCGTGGCGGAATACCTGAAATTCCGAGCGAAAATTAAAGGCGTGCCGCGTGGCGAACGCCGGGAACGTCTCGAAGAAGTGGTCAAACAATGCGGCTTGGACGAAGTGCGCCACCGGGTCATTGGTCAACTTTCAAAAGGTTTCCGGCAGCGCGTTGGATTAGCGGATGCGTTGTTGGCAGAACCAGATTTACTCATTCTCGACGAGCCGACAATCGGTTTGGATCCGGTGCAAATCCGGCAAGTTCGCCAGCTCATCAAAGACCTCGGCAAGCGGCATACCATTTTACTTTCGTCTCATATCCTGCCGGAGGTGGAAATGACCTGCAACCGGGTCATCATTATCAATAAAGGCCGGATTCTGGCGTCAGATACACCGGAGAATTTGGTGAAGACCTTACACGCCGGCGGCTTGATTCACGTCGAAGTGCGCGGGCCAGCAGTCGAAGTGGCGGCGAAATTGCGCGATGTCACCGGCGTGGCCAGTGTGGAGATCGGCACCGGTGCTGATGAGTTTGTGCGCGTGACGGTAGAACCGAAAGCCGGTAGCGATCCGCGCGAGGAAATTTTTAAGACGGTGACGGCAAGCGGCTGGACATTGCGGGAATTGGTCCGGCAACGAACTTCGCTGGAGGATATTTTTGTGCAAGTGATGCGCGAGGAAGATGAAGCCGAGGAAGAACGGCGCGAATCCCGCCGGGGGTTGCGATGAGAAACGTGTTGGCATTATTGCGCCGAGAACTGAACGCGTATTTTGCGTCGGTGCTTGGCTACATCGTGATTATGTTTTTTCTGGTGGTCATGGGTGTGACGTTTGCGACCGTAGTCGGCTATCTCTCGACCGGTCCGAAGCAAGTGACGGCGATGAAAATTATGTTCAGCATGTTCTGGCTGCCATCGCTGGTGGTGATTCCAATGATCACGATGCGATTGCTGGCAGAGGAGAAACGCGCCGGAACGTTGGAGATGCTGATGACGGCACCGGTAACAGATTTCCAAGTGGTGTTCGCCAAATACCTCGGCGCGGTGGTGCTGTACTCGTTGATGTGGGGATTGACTGGATTATACGTGGTGATTCTCCGGCACTTCGCTGGCATGTCGTCGGCGCTCGACCTCGGCCCGATTGCCAGTGGCTACATCGGCGTGCTGGTCATCGGACAATTTTTGATTGCGATTGGCTTACTAACGTCGTCGCTGACAAAAAATCAGATGGCAGCGGCGTTGATGTCGTTTGCCGCAGTTTTCATTTTGTTGATTGTGATGAACTGGCTGTCATTCTTGTTCCAAGGCGGACCGGTGAGCAAAATTGTGCGGATGTTTTCGGCGTTTGAACATATGGAAGATTTTTCGCGCGGGATTTTGGACGTGCGGCCAATCGTGTTTTATCTGAGCGCAACGGCGTGGGCGCTGTTCACCACCACGCGAATCGTCGAATCTAGGAAGTGGAGGTAAGCATGGCTGAACCAACCTCCACCGGTCCGCGTCGCCTCGTCATCAGCGCCAATGTGCTGGTGCAGATTTTCGCCATTCTAGCGTTGGTGGTGGTGGCGAATTGGCTCGTCAACCGGCATTACATTCGGTTGGACTGGACAAAATCCGGTTATTACAAAATCTCCGATAAAACTCAGCAGGCACTTGGCGCATTGACGGAACCGGTCAAAATTATCGTCTATCTCCAACCGAGCGCCGAAAGCGACCTTGAAGAGAAAATCTTCCAAGATGTCCGCCACCTGTTGACCGAATTCAAATTTTACGGTCAGGACAAATTACAAATCGAATATGTGGATCCCGACCGGGATTTGGCGCGCGCCAAGCAGGTAGTAGAGGAATACAAATTCGACGTGCGTGAACCGGCACTCGTGATTTTTGCGCACGGATCGCGAAATAAATACGTCAGCAAAGATGAAATGGTCGAAATGGAAGGCGGCACGGAATACGGCGCGCCACCGAGAATCAAGGCATTCAAAGCTGAAGGCACATTCCTCTCCGCGATTCAAACCGTGACGGAAGGCGAACCACCGACAATCTATTTCCTGACCGGTCATGGCGAACGCGACCCGGAAAGTTTTGACCAACGCACCGGTTACTCAACTCTCGCCACTTACATCAAACGCGACAACTTGAAAGTCGCCAAATGGAATTGGCAGGAGCAACAAGCATTACCAACCAATGCCAACGCGATTATCATTGCCGGTCCGCACAAAAAATTCTCCACCGGCGAGCAAGCCGCGCTCGACCAATATCTGAAAAATCGTGGGCGGGTGCTGGTGATGCTCGACCCAAAAACCGAGAGCGGCTTGGAGACGTTCTTGAAAAAATGGGGCGTGCAAGCAGACGATGACCTCGTCATCCGCAAGGTCCGCACACCGCTTGGCGAATTTCCAGATGCAAATGCCATCGCCACGACTTACGCTCGGCACCCGGTTACTGCCAAGCTCACCGATATAAATACGGAATTCCCCTACTGTCGGTCCGTGCGTCAATCCAAAACCACCTCCGGTAGCGCCGATCAACCGCGCGTGACCGAACTCGCCACTGCACCGGCGGCATTCTGGGGCGAAACTGATACGGACAATGAACATCCAGCGTTCAATCCTACTCGCGACATTGCCGGACCATTATCGCTGGCGGCGGCCGTGGAAACCGGCCAACCGCGTGGTGCAAATGTTGACCTCGGCGAAACGCGAATGATTGTCGTCGGCACAGCGAGTTTCGTGGATAACAGCGCGCTCACCGCCGGTAACCTTGACTTTTTTATGAGCGGCTTAAACTGGTTACTCAAACGCGAACAACTCCTCGCCGTCGGCCCGAAGGTACCGGAGGAATTCCGACTCGATATTTCGCCGACCGAACTCAAAGCCGTGTATGCCTTAACCATCCTCGGTTTGCCGCTACTCATCGGCATCATCGGCCTGACCGTCTGGTTGCGCCGGCGGAATTAAATGAATTCCCGGAAAACATTTTTTCTCGTCGTACTCGCCGTCATCGGCGGTAGCCTCGTGGTGTGGGATTATTTCAAAGGCACCACCACGACCGACCGGGAAGTCCAAAGCAAACGCGTCCTAAACCTCGACACCAAACAAGTCACCCATTTCGAGTTGGTGCGTTCCAATCAAACCATTGTCTTGGAAAAGACCGGCGATAATTGGGATATTAAAAAACCGATTGCCGTCCGCGCCGATTTCGGCGCGGTGAGTTCCACGCTTGACGAATTAGAATTTGCCGAACGCAGTCGAACTTTGACCGAAAAAGATTTGCAGGGCGCGAACCTCGCCAGCTTCGGACTCACACCAGCACGTGCGAGCATCAAACTGGAATCCAAATCCGGCCCGATCACCCTGCTCATCGGGAACGAAACACCTCTGAAAAACGCGTTGTACACTCAAGTCGCTGGCCGCCGTGAAATCTGTGTCGCACCGGTATCGCTCTACGACCGCGCCACACAAAACCTCAAAGCGTTGCGAAGCCGAACCGCTATCGAATTCACACCAGCCGCCGTCACACGTCTAGAAATCAAAACCGCCGACCGGGTCGTTGAACTGAAAAAAACCGATTCACAATGGATGATTACACGGCCCTTGATTGCGCGCGCCGACCAAAACAAGATTAGCGAATTGCTCACCGGACTGAGCGAGTTTCGGGTGCAAGACTTTGTCAGCGAAGACCCAAAAGATTTACACACGT
Source organism: uncultured Verrucomicrobiota bacterium (assembly GCA_903847335.1). GTDB lineage: Bacteria > Verrucomicrobiota > Verrucomicrobiia > Palsa-1439 > Palsa-1439 > CAINDI01. The sequence goes on from CAINDI010000083.1 coordinate 4,842, forward strand.
TTCATCTCGACGAACCGGAGCGCGAAGTGACAGTCTTGACCGGTGAAGCTAGTAAGACATTGCTCCTCGGTAGGTCGCCGACTAATGATGCCGATCAGGTGTACGCCAAACTTAAAAATGCGGATTCGATTTTCACCGTTGCTGGCGAACCGGCAAAAAAGTTCGCTGTGCAAATTAACGATCTGCGCGACCCGCGAGTGCTGGCAGTTGAACCGGCGAGCATAAAATCGATTGCAATGACCCGCGGCACGAACAAGCTCGCACTCCAAAACAACGGGCAAGGTTGGCAATTAACTGAACCGGTCAATATGCCGGCCGACGATGCGGCGGTGAATCGGTTTTTAGATGATCTCACCGGTACACGCGCAAAACGGTTCGTGGCGGATGTCACAACGGAGCTGCAGCAATTTGGCCTTACCACACCAACTGCAATTGTGACGCTCACCGGTACCGGAACGAATGTACTCGCGCAATTGTTAATCGGTTCAGTGGATGCCTCGAATGAAGTGCGCTTTGTAAAGCGCGCTGATGAGCCGTTCATTTATGGCGTCGAGACGAATGCGCTAGATCAATCACCGTCGGCACTAGCAGAAACGCTGGCGAAAAAGCCGGTTGCGACACCGGCGACAACGAACACACCACCCAACGGCACGCCTTAGCCGGCATATCGGCGTTGACGCTGACGCTGGTCGTGATTAAGTATGCAGGGAGTTGAAAGGTTTTTTAAAATTTATCGGTATCATCGTGGGACTGCTGGTCGCACTGATTGCGGCAGTGGTGTTTTATCTCAACCGGTATGAGTTCCCGCCATTTCTAACGCGGATTGTCGAAGAACAATTGCAACGGCGCGGCATCGCGGCACATTTCAAATCTATCCGGCTTGATATTTTGCGTGGTGTCGTCGCGAAAGATGCCGTTCTCGCTGATGAGCAAGCGCCGGAGCAGACGCTGGCACGCATTGATGAAGTCCAAATCGAATGGGACTGGCAGCGGTTACTGCGCGGTGATAACACCATCAACGACCTGCGAATTGTTAATGCCAACATTGCCATTCCAACTCCAGCTGACGAAATCGGACCGGAATTATTTACGGCGTCCGACACCTCGGCAACAGTCCGTTTTGCAGATGATGGATCAATCCAAGTGGATCAACTGACCGGCATCTACTGCGGCATCCGTGTTCACATGACCGGAAAAATAAAACTTCGACCCGCGAACTTACCGGCGAGAAAATTAGCCACCGGCAAGAGCCAATTTGTATTCATCACGAAAGCGCTCCGTGAACTGAACGGACTACGCGGAACACATCTTCCGCACTTGGATGTGGATTTTGATCTCGACCTCGCTGATCCGGTCGGAAGTCGCGTCACGGCACAACTCGCGGCAACTGATGTGAACTACCGGAAGATTCACGTCGAAACACTCGCGGCTAATCTGGAGATGCGCGATGGCGCGGTGGATCTCCGGCAAGTCCAACTCCGTGTCGGCAAAGGCGAATTATTATTGACCGGCCGATATGACATCGCTGGTGGCGGATTTGATTTACAACTCGAAAGTAGTCTGGATCCGAATTTATTTTTACCGGCGTTACCGGCGGAAATTAATCATGCGCTCCGTGATTTTCGCGTACTGGAACCGCCGCACATTACCGCTCGATATGTTTTGTCGGCGGAAACCGGTATCGTACCGGTCTTGCGCGGCCGGATGGAATTTGGCGCTTTGAATTTACGCGAAGTGCCGTTCCGTTCAATCGCGTTTGATTTTGAAAATCTCGGTCCACTCGTAACCATTACCAATGCAAAAATCGTGATGGCCGAAGGTCAATTAACCGGTTCCGGGCAATACCACATTGAGACGAGCGATTTCAGCTATCACCTCGACAGCACGCTCAATCCACACACGCTCTTGCCGTTGCTATTCCCGATCTCGCGGCAGGTAGTCGAGCCGAGTTGGTTTGCAACATCGCCACACATCATCGCAACGGTGCGCGGCGATTTTGTCGACCCGGCGGCGTTCGCTTATGACGCAACGTTGACCGTTGACCGGTGTAGTTATCGCGGTGTGGCCATGAACGCCGTTTCCGCACAACTTAAACTCCGCCGGAATCAACTAGCAGCGACCGATATAATCTTGGCGCGAAATGAAGGCGATGTGCGCGGTCAAGTTTTTACAGATTTCGATAACCACCGGATTCAGTTTGACCTCGCCATCACTGCGAACCCACTGGAGACAGCGCCATTGCTAGGAGCGAAGGCGGCGGCGGTGATGAAAACCTACCGGTTTGGTCCGCGAACGACCGCCACGGCAAACGGCTTTGTTGATTTGGATGTGCCGTCAAATTCGTGCTGGCAAGCGCATGTGGCGAATGAGGGATTTTCGTACTGGAAACTTTCCGCTGACAAAGCGACCGCCGATCTCATTGCCACCAATGACACTCTGGCCATCGCCAATTTCGACGCGGATTTTTATGGCGGAAAACTTTTCGGTAAAGCAAATTTCTCGCTCGCAAACGACGCCGCATACCGGTTTGATTTTGTGACCGAACGAGTCGCCATCCAAAAACTATTCGCGGCCATTTACAACAAGCCCAGCAAAACAACCGGTTTCCTCACCGGCCAAGCCTCCATCACCGGTACCGGCACCAATCTCGCCAGCATCAACGGCGACGGCAAGCTGACCGTCGAAGACGGCGTACTCTGGGAAATTCCGGCGTTCGGGGTTTTGTCACACATTCTGAACAACATCGCGCCGGGCGTCGGTTCTGCGGAAGCGACCAAAGCCACGGCAACTTTTACCATCACTAACGAAGCGGTAAAAACCGATGACCTCAATGTCGATGCTGGCCCGGTTGCTATCACCAGCCGAGGGAAAATTGGCTTCGACGGCCAGCTCGATTTCCGCGTGCAAGGCCAATTTCTTCGCAGCCTTCCCGGTATCAATATCGTCACTTGGTTCCTGAAAAATATTTTTGAATACAAAATCGGCGGTGCTATCGGTAACTACAGCTACCGGCCGGTCAATCTGCCGAAAGAAATTATGCCGCATGACGAAAAGAATCCACCGGCGGAATAGTCATGCGCGTCGAACTCATTAATACCGGCAGCGAATTACTCCTCGGTTTTACCGTCAACACCCACGCGAATTACATCGCCCGACAACTGAGCGACATCGGTCTGCGTCTTGTCCGGCAAACCACCGTTGCCGATGACCGCGCGGAAATGCGTGCCTGCGTTGCTGAAGCGTTGACTCGAAGCGACATTGTTTTGATTACCGGCGGCCTTGGTCCGACTAGCGACGATTTCACCCGAGAAGTCGTCGCCGAATTGATCGGCTGCGAAATGCACCGGGACGAATCAGTCGTCGCGCAAATCACCGAACGCTACCGGCAGCGCGGATTGAAATTGCGTGAACAAATTCTTGTGCAAGCGCAAATCCCAGTCGGCGCAAAAGTCCTCGCTAATCTCCACGGCACTGCGCCCGGTTTGTTTTTCGAACACGTCGGCAAACAAATCTTTCTACTCCCCGGTCCACCGCGCGAACTTTATCCAATGTTTGAAAGCCAAGTCTTACCGCGTTTACCACATCGTGACCGATTAGATTGTCGGGTATTCAAAGTGGCGCGCTTACCGGAATCAACAATTGAACAACTCGTCGCACCGGCGCTGGCGGATTTACCGGAACTCGAACTCGGTTATTGCGCTCGGATGGGCGAAGTCGAAGTGCGTGTTATTGCCGCACCGGCGACGGCCGCCGAAGCCGAGCGTCGTATCCGCGCTGCACTCAGCGAAAACATTTTCGGGACGCACGATGACCGACTGGAAGAAGTCGTTGTGAAAACGCTCGGCACCGCCGGTCAGACAATTGCAACAGCGGAATCGTGTACCGGTGGTCTGATTGCAAATCGCCTCACCAATGTCAGCGGTGCGAGCGAAGTATTTCCCGCTGGCTACGTCACCTATAGCAACGAATCTAAAATCCGGTTGCTCGGCGTCCGAGAAGAAACACTAAAATCTTCCGGTGCGGTCAGCGAAGAAACTTGCCGACAAATGGCAGAAGGCGCTCGGCAGTGCGCCGGTGTTGATTTTGCTGTCAGTGCCACTGGTATCGCCGGTCCGACCGGTGGCACAGCGGAGAAACCGGTGGGTTTAGTTTTTATCGGACTGGCGACGGCTGCCGGTACGATTGTGGAGCGCCATCATTTCTTGCTCGACCGGGAAACTTTCAAGCAGCTCGTCTCGACATACGCATTGGACGCAGTGCGCCGGGAGTTATTGGTGGGACGCACGTTGACAGGGTCGCGGGATTCGCTTACAAAGTAAAACCAGAAGGAAAATTAATTATGCCACCAAAAGCAGAACCGAAAGAAAGTCCGAAAGCCGGCGGGGTGAAAGACAAGAATTTGCAAGCCGCCATCGCCATCATCCAAAAACAGTACGGGGACGGCGCAATTATGCGACTCGGCGCAGAGATGTCGCATGTTGATATTTCTGTGATTCCTACCGGTGCGCTTTCGCTCGATCTCGCACTGGGCGTCGGCGGTTTGCCGCGCGGTCGCGTGGTAGAACTTTACGGTCCTGAAAGCGGCGGTAAGACAACGCTCTGTTTGTCAGTAATTGCCAATGCGCAAAAGGCCGGCGGTTTGGCGGCGATGATTGACGTGGAACACGCGCTTGATCCAGCTTACGCCCGGCGCATTGGCGTGAACCTCGACGATTTGCTCGTGTCGCAACCGGATGGCGGCGAAGAAGCGTTGACGATTGCCGAGACTCTCATTCGCAGCAATGCGGTGGACGTGCTGGTGATTGATTCGGTCGCGGCGTTGGTGCCCCGGCAGGAATTAGAAGGCCAGATGGGCGACGCGACGGTTGGCGCGCAAGCGCGGCTGATGAGTCAAGCGTTGCGCAAATTAACTTCGGCGATTCACAAGGCGAAAACCTGCTGTATTTTCACCAATCAAATCCGCGAAAAAATCGGCGTGATGTTCGGTAGCCCGGAAACAACGCCGGGCGGACGCGCGCTGAAATTCTACGCCAGTGTTCGGCTCGACTTGCGCCGCGTTAACGTTGTGAAAGACAGCGCCGGTAAGGTGCTCGGCAGTCATGTCCGCGCTAAAGTGGTAAAAAATAAAGTTGCGCCGCCGTTTGCTGAAGCGGAATTTGACATCATGTACGACTGCGGAATCTCTAGAGAAGGTTCGGTCATCGATGTCGCGACTGATTTGGGCGTATTGGAGAAACGCGGTTCATGGCTGGCATATGATGGTCAGCAACTCGGCCAAGGCCGCGAAGCGACGAAGGATTTCTTGCGGCAGACTCCGGCGGTACTCGAAAAAATTATTTCTGCGGTGAACGTGAAAGCCAACGAAGGTGCAATCGTCGGCAAGCGCATCGGCGGCAGCGAAGAATGAGCGCGCTCATCAGCGAAAAACAATTATTGCAAGCCTTGCAGTGGCGATACGCCACCAAGACGTTTGACCCGAATCGCAAACTCCCGGTCGCAACTTGGACCGTGTTGCAGGAGGCATTGGCATTGTCGGCTTCGTCCTACGGCTTGCAACCGTATCAGTTCATTGTCGTGAATAACCCGGCCACGCGCGCAAAGTTGCTACCACATTCTTGGAATCAGCGACAGGTTGTGGACGCTTCACACTTCATCATTTTCGCGGCACGCACAACCATGACGGATGTCGAGATTGATACATTCATCGGACGGATTGCGACCGTGCGTGGCACCACCAAAGAATCTTTAGCGGGCTACCGGCAGATGATGGCCGGTGGTTTGTTGTCGGAAGCGGGAAAAGTTCGCGCACCACAATGGGCCGCCCGGCAGACTTACATCGCACTCGGCAATCTGCTCACTAGCGCCGCGTTGCTTGGCGTGGACGCCTGTCCGATGGAAGGTTTCGTACCGGTGGAGTTCGATAAAATTCTCGGACTACCGGCACAAGGTTTTACAGCCGTCGTTTGCTGTGCGCTGGGGTACCGGAGCGCAGATGACAAATACGCGACTGCGCCGAAAGTTCGCTTCCCCACTCACGAATTAATCAGAACGGTCTGATTGCTGCCCGGCTTTTGCTCGGCGTGAATTTGGGTAATCACGTGAACAAGGAAACGGGCGAGCGTCTGACCGGCTCGGCGCGCTCGGTAGCCCATTCGCGCTAAGTCCAAGACCAGTCGTGGGCGACGGCTGATTGACTTTAGGATTCGCGATGGCTGCAACTGGCCGACGACAAAGAAATCGTTAAACTCGCGCGGTAGATTTTCCCGTGAGGTATCCGTGATGCAGCGCAGACCAAGAAACGGCGTATTGTGCGCGGCAGCAACGGCAGCAATGGCGCTCGTCTCCATGTCAACGGTCAAGGCACCGGTCGCATTTCCCATCCGGATTTTACGGGCCGCCTTCAAAATCATATCGTCCGTAGTCAGCATTTTCCCGAGGTGAACTTGAAAACCTTCATTTCTCTCTAATGCCGAATGGTGAAACAGCGATTGACTTGACCGGCAACGGACATCTTTGCCGTCATCTGCAGAAAGGTCGAGTGCTTCCGTGCCAATCACGATGTCACCGGCGCGAATCCGTTCCTGCAAAGCACCTCCGAAACCCGCATTGATGATGAGATCGGGACGGTAACACTTGACGGTCATTTCGGCAGCAATCCGGGCACATTCTTTACCAACGCCGAGCGCTAAGAGTGCCACCGGTTCACCGGCGAGCGTGCCTTCATAAAAATCAAAATGCTCTTGCCGGATGATATGTCGCGCATCCGCCAACCGGAGGATGGGGTTCAATTCCTGTTTGACGGCAACAAGGATGGCAATCATGGCCGGCCGGGATTCTTGCCGGTGATGTGACCGCGACCGCTACTGACGCCGTTGAAGGCGTCCACATGGCTGACATCGGTGATGCGGATTGGGCGCGGGCCGAAGTTGTATTTGAGAATTTTCCAGAGGTCACCGCGTTTGGTGTCAATGCCGAGCGAAGCGGTCGGCTCGTAGCCGCAGTGTGTCATGCAGTTTTCGCAACGCGGATCGCGGACAACGCCGGCGAAGACGCCATATTTATCCCAATCAACTTTGGCGAGCATTTCCTGATAGGTGGGATAATGGCCGTCGGTCATGAGGTAGCAAGGGGCTTTCCAGCCAGCCACGTTGCGAGTGGGAATCGCCCAAGCGGTGCAATGCAGATCGCGCTTACCGGTGAGGAATTCCAGATAGGCCGGCGTGCCGAGGAGCGGATATTTTTGGCCCCATTCGACAACCTTAGCGAATTTTTCGTGCGTCATTTTCCGCGTGAGGAAAAATTCTTCCGGCTTGGCTTTACCGCGTTTCACCATATCAACTTTCGCAGCGTCATAGTCGTAGCCGGGACTGATGGTGACGCCGTCCACACCGAGATTGGAGACGTAATCAAACATGTGTTCGACTTCCTGCATGTCGGTTTCTTTGAACACGGTGGTGTTGGTGGCGACTTGATAACCGAGAATTTTTGCCATTTTGATGGCGGCGATACATTCTTTGAAAACGCCTTCGCGCTCGACGATGAGGTCGTGAATGTGTTCGAGTGAATCGAGGTGGACATTCCAGTACAGCCATTTGGTCGGCGCAATGCTGGGGCGGCCATCGGACTTGGCTTGGCGGATTTCGGCGGCTTCTTTTTCGGTAATTAAACCGGCAGCTAAGAGCGCGATGATTTTGGGTTCGGTCGCTGGCGAATATGTGCGAGTGAGCCAGTCGCGTATTTTCTGACGCATCCGGGCGCTATTGGTGCAGATGTAAACAATGCGACCTTGTTGACGCAGACCGGCCACCAGTTCTTCGATGGCTGGATAGATGGTCGGTTCGCCGCCACAAATGGAAACCATCGGCGCATCGCACTCGGCAGCCGAGGCGAGACAGTCTTCCAAGGGCATCACATCCTTGAGCGAGGTCGAGTATTCCCGAATGCGGCCGCAGCCGGTACAGGTGAGATTGCAGGTGTGCAACGGCTCCAACTGCAACACGAGCGGGAATTTCTTCACGCCTTTTAGCTTGTTACGAATAATATGTTTAGCAATTTTAGCGGATAACGCCAGTGGGAATCTCATATCAATAACACTCCTAGACTTCGTCGAGCGATGCGAGCGTTCGCATCCGGGCGACTTTGCGGAATAACCGCGGTTGTTTAAAAAATTGTTGCAACGCCTTCGACTTTTCCTGTTCGCGAGGAATCGGTGAAAATCCATTTGGATGATGCCGGGCGTACATGCCGAGCGTCATCAACGGAAAATACTGCCGGTAATAGTGATACCGGAGGTAAAACACACGCGGGAAACCAGTGCCGGTAAAAAGTTCTTCGTTCCAACCGCCATCGGTAGCTTGCGTGTTGAGCAGGTAGGTAATTCCATGCTCGACCTCCGGCGAATGAATCTCACCGGCACTCATCAATCCCATCAACGCCCATGCGGTTTGCGATGCGGTGCTCGCACCGATGCCTTTGTATTGCGGGTCGTCGTAACTGCGCAACGTTTCACCCCAACCGCCATCGGCATTCTGGTGATTCTTCAGCCACGCCACCGCCCGGCGCGCGTATGGCAACCGGAGGTCAGCGCCGATGGCTTGCAATCCGCGCAAGACTTGCCACGTGCCATAAATGTAATTGGTTCCCCACCGGCCAAACCACGAGCCGTCGGCACATTGGTCACGATAGAGGAACGCGAGCGCTTTTTGCACGCACTCGTCCTCAACCGTGAAACCGAAATGACTGAGACACTCCAACGTCCGCGCCGTGATGTCGGACGTGCTTGGGTCAATCATCGCGTTATGGTCAGCAAATGGCACTTGCGTAAAGAGCCACTTGTTATTGTCTTTGTCAAATGCCGCCCAACCGCCATCCCGACATTGCATACCGAGTACCCAGCGAATCCCGCGCCGAACCGCCGCCGATTTTTCCCGGTCAAACTCCGCTTCCACCCGGTTCAATGCCATCAAAACCATGATGGTGTCATCCACGTCGGGATAAAATTCGTTGTGATACTCGAAGAACCAACCGCCCACCGGTTTATTCGGTTCGGTGTACCGGTGGCTCTCAGAATGTTTGATAATCCAATCGCCGGGCCGGCGGACTTCCTTATCAAGCAACCAGCGGGCGGCATTTTGCAACGCCGGATGATTACTCGGCAGACCAGCATCATGCAGCGCATTGACGGTGATCGCCGTGTCCCATACCGGTGACACGCACGGCTGCAACCGCAATGTGTCACCTTCTTCAATTCGCAATAAATCCATCTCAGCAATGCCGTGCGCCACGAGATAGCTATCATTGGTATAACCACGCGTGCTGAGCGACATCACATAATTCGCCATCGCCGGGAAAATCGCACCAAGACCGCCCGGCGTCCGACCGTGTTCAATCACCCATCGCTCGCATTTCCGCAACGCCAACCGGCGCATCGGCGCACACGGATGATGCCGGTTCACGAACTTCAAAATCCAATCCCAAACTAAGAAAAAATTGTGCCACGTGAATGTTTCCTCGTCGCGCGGCAGGTGAATGTCGTCTTTACCGGGGCCGTTCAACCACAACTCATCAATCCCCCAGCCCGTCGGGACCGGCCGCACCGGCCGATTGGAACGGATGATGGAAAGCGGCACCAACATCGCCCGCGACCACGACGACATATTGTAAATGCTGAAGCTAAACCATTTCGGCAGTAAAATTAGCTCCGGCGGAATCGCTGGGCATCCATCCCACGGATAGACGCCAATCATCGCGAGGTAAATCTTCGTGAACGTGTTGCACTTCGTCACGCCGCCGTGATTGCGGATGACCTCGCGCGCCTTGACCATGTGCAGCGCGTCGGCAGAATCACCAGCCCATTTCAAAACCATGTACGTCTTGACCGACGCGCTGATTTCAAATGGTCCGCCCGAATAAATCGCCACGCCGCCTTCCGGTAAGAGCTTCCCGCGAATGTAATTCGCCGCCTTCCGGAGCGTTTCCGGGTCGAGTTTGCCGATATAATGCAGATACAGAAGGTATTCCGACTCCAAAATCGTGTCACCTTCCAACTCCGCACACCAATGCCCATCCGCCGCTTGTCGGCTGAGCAAAAACTCCTGCGCTTCGGCAAGTGCTGACTTCAACCGTTCCTGCAAGCCAGACGGTGAATATGCAATCTTTGGTTCGATCATGAAAATTCGGTAAATCCCTTAGAAGATGCCAATAGAATAGATATTTTACCCAGAAAGTAAAGCCTACTGCGCCAATCCGTACACGAGAATCTTGAAGCTACCGGCAATAATCTTTGGCCGCTGCCCCGCCGGTGCCGGCTCGGTCTTGGCGGAGGCGAGATAAATCTTGTGCGTCGTTGAGTCGAGCGCCATTGTCCGCGCACCACGTTCGGTCACGAGCGTCTGCACCACTGTCAATTTCTCCGGTGAATCTTCATGCGCGATGGTCACGGTACCGTCGCCGCACGACGCGAAGGCGAGCTGCGTGCCGGAATCGAACGCATTGGCGTCTACGCCCGCGCCGATTGGAACTGAAGTAATCACTTTGCCGATGGGGCTCGTAAATCCCCAACAAAAGTAGCCGTCCATCATCAGCATCAGTTTATTGTGACAGCCGATGAACAGCCGGTGATGCGCCGCGTCGAACGCCATCCCGGTCGCTTCCTCGCCGGGCGCGATGGGGCGAGACGTCACCACAGTATGCGTCTTGGTTTCAATCACAGCTATTTCGTTTTTGTCCTCGATGTTCACGTAAACGCACGCGGCCATCGGGTCGGCGACAGCAAACTCCGGCTTACCGGATAAGGGAACAGTCGCGACAATCTTGCCAGTCTTTGCCTCAAACACCGTCGCCGATTGTCCGCGTCCGTTAAATGTGTAAACTTCTTGCCGGCCCGGCTCGTACAAAATCGCGTCTGGGCTCTCACCGGTATCTACTTTCGCAATCGTCTGCAACGTCTTCAAATCGACGATGCTCGCCTTATTTTCCTTTCCGTTGCTGGAAAATCCGCGACCAAGCTCCGGTGCTACCGCAAAACCATGAACCCCCAGCGTGTCCGCGATTTCGCCGACGACGGTTTCCTTGTCGAGGTCGATGACAACAATCTTCGTGGTATGCGTGACGTACAACCGCCGCGCCGTTTCATCCACCGACAAATAATCCCAACCGCCGTCGCCACCGACCGGGATTTCTTTTAAGAAACGGTACGTCTCACCTGCCCGGACATTCAACGCACCAATCAGACTCAACCCAAAAACGACAACCAACCACCGGTAATTTGTTTTCATAGTCTAGTTTAGACAAACAGGTACACATAAACCGCAAATGAGATTGCCGCTGCGCCTGCCGCCGCCGCCAGCGACCAAAGCAGACTGCGTTTCTGCGCTGCGAGTGAGAAAGTCGAGATGATGACCGCCGCCTGCGCTGCGAGCATTCCTAAGAAAAACCGCTGACTGCGGTTGTGATGCCGTTCGGCATCGAGATTACTTTTACGCACCTGCACTTCGTAAAGATTTGCGATGTCCTGATTCAATCGCGCTTCGGCATCATACCGGTTCGCTGTATACCGCAAACGCGCCGCGATGAAATTGCGCCGGTCAGTGGTCTGACTTTCCAATCGCTCAATTGCCTGATTAACCGGTTTCGTCGCAGCGTCAAACGCCTCCGCACGGTCTTTTAAAGCTCGTAATGCGTTTTCAAAAGTCTGCTCTTTTACCTGAGCAATTAACGGCGAAATTTGCTCAGCCGGTTTGGAATTTTCAATCGCCTCCAGCGCCGCCTGTAATTTCGGTTCGATGACCGGCGCCGGACCAATCTCCGGTAACTGTCCCCGCTGTAAAGCCGCCAGCACCTTCGGTTCCGCGCCGGAGATTTCGAGCGGTCGCACTTCGGTGGTGCTTTGAAGAATATCCAGCGTGTTGCGTTGTAGTGCGCCGCGCAAGCGTTTGGCTTGGAAGAATCCCCATTGATCGCCGGCTTTGGACTGTTGTTGAGCAGCCAGCGACCGGCTGTATTGAGCCCGCGTCATCTCACTCGACGCCAAGCCCGCTAACGCCGTTGCCACGACCGTCATGATAATCGGCGTCGCCGTGAGAATTTTCCCCCACCGGTTCGCCGGTACATCCGCTTTCAACGCGTCTGGAATTACAAGTTTTGCCATATGCGATTTTCCTTCTGTTGGAAAGATTACACCGCCGGGCCGGTTGTTGCACTTCAGAAATTGACGGACAGGCTTATTGCGCCGCTTCGCGTTCGAGGAGGTCGTCGGCGATTTGTGTACCGCTCGACGACGGCAGTTGTGGGACAAAATTATAATTTGGGTCAGTCTGTTGCTGCCGGTGGATGGCTAACATCCCTTTCCACGTCGCCCAGAATCCATGCGGCGTCGCCGGTAAATCGCGTTCGATGGCTTGATGTAACTTCGGCAGATTGAAAAACGGCACCGCCGGGAACATGTGATGTTCGATGTGATATTGCATATTCCAATAGAGAAACGACGGCAGCCAAGCGATCGTATAGGTTCGGCAACTCAACCGGTGGTCGGGGACGTTCGGCGACATTCCGTAGTGTTGAGGGGTACCACAGAGCATGCCTAGCCAGCCACAGTAATGGGCGCTGAAACTAACAAGAATGATTAGGAACCAATGACCCGTCGCAATAAATATTACAGCTAGAACTAGATGGCCAATCAGAGTGAACCGCGCCCAATTCCGATGTTGCCGCCGGAGCTGCGCGTTGCTTTCCGGTAACACGTAATCGTACCAATCATTGTCCATCCGACCCATCGCTCGCCGGTAAAAATTTTTGAGGGCATTCCAAGTCCGGACAGGATTCCACGCAAACGAGCCGAGCCAAAATTGCCAATTGAACACAAAGGGCTGCGGCAAGACCACCTCGCCGTCATAAGCTTTATAAACGGTTACTTGATGATGCCGGATATGACTCGGTCGAAACCAAATCTGATCCCACCAACTTAAAAACGAAAATACTTTGAGGAAAAACTCATTGATGGATTTGGTTTTGAAAGGTGTTTTGTGACTCAACTCATGGCAGGCCGTTCCTTCAAGAAAGACACCAACCGTTCCGTGCGCGAACATTGCCATGAGCAACACCGGTACTGACCACAGCCAATTCGCGCCGGTAATCTGACGAAAAGCTAAATATGCGAGCGTCCCGGTGCAAAGCCAAAGCCCCAGATGTCCCAGCACCTGACGGAATCCCTGCCAATCGCTGCACCGCATCAACTCGCTCATCAGTTGAGGATCAACTCGGCAGCGATACCAATTGATTTTCGCGTCTTTACTGAATTTCGTGGTGGTTTCCATAATTAATACCGGCGACGAATATAATCATCTGCCGGCACAATGCAAATCCGTCCGATGGTTAGTTTTTGACAGCGATTGCCTTGTGACCATACACTACCGCCATGACAGCAAAACTTCTTCTGGTGGCGCTGGTCGCGCTGAGCGGGCCGGTGTGGGCGCAAGATGCGTTGCCGACGTTTGATGACTTCCGTCAGATTGACCGGACGCGCCGGTTGACGGGACAATTACAAACGACAGAGTTGCTCAAGGTCACACGCATCGATCCGGTGTTGATTCAAAATACCACCGGTAAGTTTCCCGGTGACACCGGTATGACATTTGCGGCGGCAGAGCTCTTGACGGATTGGCCACAACGCCGGGCGATGTATGAAATGATTGCGAGCAACAGCGTACCGGTGGCATTGCGGTTTGCGTGCGCGGCGGCCCGGCAAGGCGATTACGAACTGGCATTGAAATGGACGCAATATTGTCAGGAGCGCGACACGGATAACACGGTGCCATGGCTGGTGGAGTTATGGATTTTGGCGCAGCAGAAAAAGCCGTTGCAATGCGCGAATCCGCCGCACACTTGGGTGACGAATTTTCGGGATTATACCGTGGAGGCATGTCAGGCGCGGATTCGCTTGCTGGAGCAAGCCGGTTACTCGCCGTATTCAGCGCGCCGGCTGGGATTCAAACCGGATTCGGATGCGTTGATTATCGCTCGTGATTTATGTAAGCCGCCGATGGACGAAGTGACGCGCCGGTTGCTTCTCGGTGCCGGTGAATCGCTTCAGCAACACCGGCAGTTTTTGCTCGGTGAATTGATTGGTCAAACGTTGGAACGGTCTGCGTTTGCGTTTGGAGCTAACTCCGGAAATAACGCGAAAGCGACTATTCGCACGGACGAAATGGAGTCGCGCCGGGAACGATTGCGCGAGCGGATTACTGACATGGAGCGCAACGTCGTGGACTTCGCCACCGAGCGACAGATGGTGCAGTATTTTGATGATGTTCTCAAAATCGGCGAAGAAAATGCCATGCGCAAACTGGCAAGCGTGGCGCAACCATCATCGTCAACGGCGACCCTGCCCACCGGTAACTAAAAGCGTTGCGTGATGTGTAGCGGCTGGTTATAGTTTCCAAACGAATGGATGCGGACGTGGCGGAACTGGCAGACGCGCAGCCCTCAGGAGGCTGTGGCCGCAAGGTCGTGGAGGTTCAAGTCCTCTCGTCCGCACCACCTTTAAAACCCCAATGAAATCAATGGTTTTTGTAAGATTCTGATTCTCAAGTTAATTTTCATAACCAAAAGTCATAACAACAACAATTCAAATTGTGTGTGTTATCTGTTCTCAATAGTATTAATTCTAGCTACCAGCGACTACCCAAAAACTGGCTCGACTTTAGGTTGCTAGGTAAAAGAATCTCGCTAATTGTAGATTTTAATCCCTCGTTTTTGTCGTCACGCATCGACAATCTGACAGTTTTCCCCGCAACGTGTTGACACCTTCCTCACTCAGTGGTACACGGAGATTCACAAGGAGGTTGTGCCGCTGATGAATCTCTCACCAGCGTTTTGAGCCGTAAGAAGTCGAGGCAAGTTGTCTTCTCTTCCCGGGCTTGCACCTCACAATATCAAGGAGGCAGTCATGGATAGTTTTCGGTTCTTACGCAATCCGCAGGTCATCATTCTCGGGTTGTGCATTGCCGTCGCCACCATCGGTTCCAGCATCATCCTGTCGTCGGCATTCTTAAAGTTTCAGAAAGCCACGCACGAAGTTATTACTGTGACCGGCTCGGCCAACCAATCGATTACCAGTGATTATGTGGTTTGGAATGCCAGCTTTGATGTGCGGGATACAGATCTAGCTCGGGGCTATAAACGCTTGAGTGCGGACCTTGAAAAAGTGAAACAATACCTGCAAACCAAGGGCATCCAAGGAAATGAAATCACCATTCCGCAAGTCGGCACCCAACAGTTGTACAAGAAAGATGAACACGGTAA
Organism: uncultured Verrucomicrobiota bacterium; assembly: GCA_903847335.1. GTDB lineage: Bacteria > Verrucomicrobiota > Verrucomicrobiia > Palsa-1439 > Palsa-1439 > CAINDI01. Next base: position 20,142 of record CAINDI010000083.1, read on the forward strand.
CGACACCAACGAGTTGA
>CAINDI010000084.1 GCA_903847335.1 uncultured Verrucomicrobiota bacterium
ACAGATTTGAAACTGACTGGTCTCAGCCATGCGCTCGCAAAACAAGCGTTCGAGCAGGCGCGTGAAGCCCGGTTGAAAATTCTCGAAGTGATGGCGCAAACCATTGCCGGTCCGCGTGCAGAAATGTCGAAGTACGCGCCGCGCATCAGTTCGCTCAAGATTAATCCTGAAAAAATCGGCGCAGTCATCGGCACGCAAGGCAAGGTCATCAAAGGTCTTGTCGAAGCGACCGGCTGTCAAATCGACATCGAAGACGACGGCACGATTCGGATTTTCTCGGCGAACGCCGAAGGCGCCCAACGCGCCATCGAACAAATCATGGCGATTACGGCGGAAGCCGAAGTCGGCAAGATTTACCGGGGCAAAGTTGTCGGCATCAAAGAATTCGGCGCATTCGTCGAAATCCTACCAGAGAAAGATGGCTTGCTGCACATCAGTGAAATCGCTGACCGGCGGATCGAACGCGTCGAAGATGTCTTAAAACTCGGCGACGAAGTGGATGTCAAAGTGCTCGGTATCGACGACCGCGGCAAGATTAAACTCAGCCGCCGGGCTGCGATGGCCGAAAAAGACGCCGCCGCAAAGTAATTACCGGCGCGTTGCCGAATAAAAAGTTGGTTGCCATGTTTGCAACCGGCGATTATAGGATGAGGCTATGCATTCAACATCAAGTCGTGCATTTCGCGTCGCTGGAATGTTCTGCCTCGCCCTGCTGGCTTTTTCTTTAGCTACCGGAGCTTTTGCGCAGAGCGCGGCTGCGCCGACCGGTGGCGAGAAGACCGCTTTGGCAATGGTTCGGGATGTCGCTCAGACTCCGCCATATGTTTTCCTCTTGCTCGTCGGGTGTTCCGTCTTTACGTGTGCCTTGATTTTAGAGCGGTGGATGTATTACCGGAAAACACTTGGCAGTACCGAAACGATGGTGACAAAAATCAAACAAGCGGGCACACCGGCAAAAGGCTTGGCCGCCATTGAGGAAGCACCGGGGGTTGCCGGTCGAGTTTTCCGACTTGCGCTGACGGCGGCACGCGATGGTTATCCACCAGAGCAAGTGGAGCAGCTCGTTCAAGGCGAAGTGACCAAAGAATTAATTTCGATGGAGAAATTCCTCCCACAGCTGGATTCGATGGTGACGCTTTGCCCGCTGATTGGATTACTCGGCACCACCGTTGGTATGATTCGCTCCTTCAGCATCGTGGCGGCAATCGGGATGAGCGATCCAACGAAATTGGCCGGCGGAATTTCCGAGGCGCTCATCAATACCGCCACCGGCCTTGCCATCGCGATCCCGGCGTTGTTTGCGTTCAACTACTTTACCGGCAAGAAAGAAGCCATTCTGATGGACATGGAAAAAGGTCTCAGCGAAGTCATGGTGCTCCTCAAACAAACCGCCAAAGGTTAACCGTCGTGAAACTGAAGCGCCGCCGAATCAAACGCGGTCGCATCGAGATCATCCCGATGATCGACACGATTGTGATTCTGCTGATTTTTTACATGACCTTCTCGCGCTTTGCGGAAGCCAGCCGGGAAAGCAGCGTGCAACTACCGGCTGCGCGCGCCGGCGATGAATTCCAGCAACTTCCCAATCAAGTCATCGTCAATATGTACTCGCAAAACGAGGTGTATATTGAGAAACAAAAATATGCGCTCACTGAGGTGTCGGCGTTCTTGCAGCGTCTCCGGGAGAAAGATCCCCGACACGCAAAACTCTCGATTATTTTGCGCGGCAATCGGGATCTGACTTATGCCGACCTCAGCGCCTTCATGAAAGCCTGTGCGCAGTCGAAAATTGCGGACGTGACATTCACGACTCAGGAGCTGAAGTGAAACTTCAGCGGCACACACCGAAGCGCGGCCGGATCGAAATCATTCCGATGATCGACACGATTCTAATTTTGCTAATTTTTTACATGTCGTTCTCAACATTCAGCAAAAAAGAAAAGCGGATGGATTCTCGTCTACCGGTAATCGCTAAGACCAATCGAACCGCTCCGAATAATGTACCGCTTGATCTTACCATTCATGTTTTCAATCATGGCCGCCTCACCGTCAATGGCGCCGAGTATGAGATCACCAGTTTACGCGACTCATTGATGCAATTATCGTCGATCAGCCAAGCGGCAACGCTCGTCATTGAAGGCGAAACCGACACGAGCTACCAATCGGTCATCGGTGTGCTCGATATTTGCGCCCAAGCGCATCTCACCAATGTTGCCTTTCGTCCATTTCCAACAAAATGAATTACCGGCAAAAAATATTCCGCTGGCTAGCCGGTAGTAGCGCACTGGTGTTTTTAAGCACCACGGCCTTCTCGGCGCCTTCAATAGATGGTTTCCAGAAAGCGCAAGCAATCTACCAGACCGGCGATTGGCCCGGAGCGCTGGTGGCGTTTCAAAATTTTGAAAAACAATTCCCGTTCAGTCTCACCTTACCGGAGGTCATTTATTACCAAGGCTGGTGCTTCGCCAACGAAACCAACTATCCGGAGGCCGTCGCCACTTTTCAGCGATTAATTACCGGCTACACTAATCATGCGCTTATCGCCGAGGCTATGCTGAAACAAGCGGAATGTTACCGGGAGCTAAAAGATTATCCACCGGCGATCGATCTGTACCGGAAGTTTCAAATCCGCTTTCCAAGCCATGAACTTTTTACCCAAGCCTTGCTCGGCGAAGCGTGGGGCGAATTTCTCTCCGGTAACTTACCAACCGCCAAAAATATCATTACCACCATTCGGCAACGCTTTCCTGAAAACTCGGCAACACTCGACGCTTTATTTCTCCTCGGTCAAATTGCCATTGTGGAAAAAGATTTCACCACCGCCAATCAAGTTCGCCAGCTCATCAGTGAACAAAGTGCCAATTCCCACGCGAGCGAACTTCTTTACCTTACCGGAGAAACATTATTCAATCGCGCGAACGCCTTACTTCGCGCCGGCAACACCAATGAAAGCCGGCAGGCGTACTCTGAAGCAATTGAGAATTACAAAGGCGTGCGCGGCGATTTATTAGCGCCGGCGTTGCTACACATGGCTAGCGGCTACCAAGCCCTAGATAAGCCGGAAAAATCCGAGATTGAGATTGAAAACTTTAAAACAAAGTTTCCGCAAAGCGCGCTTCTGAAGTCTGCCTTGTTAATTCAAGCGGAAGCACAGTTTAGTCAGAAAGAATACAAAGCGGCACTCGCCAACTATGAAAAAGCACTCACCGGAGCGAAAGACACCGCGATCATCGAGTTCCGAATCGCCAATGCCAACTTTAATCTCAAGAATTTCGCGAAAGCTAGCGATGGCTTTAAAAGCTTTGTCAAAAAGTACCCCGACTCAACACTTCGCCCAGATGCGCTTTTCTACCTCGGTCACGCGTACGTTGAAATCGCCAACAACGCCATCATGACCGCCAT
>CAINDI010000085.1 GCA_903847335.1 uncultured Verrucomicrobiota bacterium
ACAGCCGTCACTGGTGTCACATGACACGCCGTTGTCTGGACGCAGCGATGAGTCAATCGCGTTGCGATTACCGGTGACAGCGATTGCCGGTGACGACGAGTTCGGCCGGTTCAGTTTGCAAGCGAACCAAGTGCCGCCGCATACGGTGTTCCTGCCGCTGGCTTCGTTGCAGGCGCAACTCAAACGTGCCGGTCAGGTGAATTTGTTGCTTACCGGTGCCACGACAGACGCCAATGCCGCGCTGCACAAAGTCTGGACGCTGACGGATGCGGAGTTGGTGCTTTCGAATCGCCAGCTTAGTACATCGCGAGTTTTTCTCGATCCAGTCATTACTAAATCAATTTCATCCGACGCAGTTGGCGTGATGACGTATTTCGTGAATGAGGTCCGGTGTGGTGAAAAGACGACGCCATACTCGTTTGTCACCGCGGTCGGCACTGACCAGAACGATGATGAAATCACTATCAACTCTTGGCTCGCAGGCGATCTCAGCGCAAAAGTCGGCGACGAATTAATGCTCCGGTACTATGTCATCGGTGACCGGCGCGAGTTGCGCGAAGCAACAGCCAAGTTTCGTGTGCGAGCGATTACGCCGGTGGTGAAAGATGATTCGTGGATGCCGGCTTTTCCCGGTTTAGCGGATGCGGATAACTGTCGGGATTGGGAACCCGGGATTCCAATCGATACCAATCGGATTCGTTCGAAGGATGAAGATTATTGGAAAAAATACCGGGGAACGCCGAAAGCTTTTGTGACGCTGGCTGCTGGTCAGAAATTGTGGGCGAATCGGTTTGGTAATTTGACGGCGATACGGTTTCACGGCGACCTTTCTGATTTGCACACCAAGCTCGACCCGGCGGCACTCGGTTTGTTTTTTACACCGGTGCGTGAACGAGCGTTAGTAGCGAGTCAGGATTCGATGGATTTCGGTCAGCTATTTATCGGATTTAGTTTGTTCTTAATCGTGGCGGCGTTGTCGCTGACGGCGATGTTATTTGTCTTCAATCTCGAACAGCGCACGGCGGAAGTTGGCTTACTTCGGTCGCTTGGGTTTTCACCCGGTCAGATGCGACGATTGGTGTTGGGGGAAGGATTTGCGCTTGCGCTGCTCGGTACGCTGCTCGGTATCGCCGGTGGCATTGTGTATACGAAGTTAACATTGCATGGTTTGGCAACGGTCTGGCGTGGTGCGGTCGGCGCGGCGCAGTTCCGGTATCACGCCGAACCGGTGACGTTGGTGACGGGCGCGGCGGCGAGTTTGGTGGTGGCGTTTTTGGCGATGGTTTTCGTGGAGCGCCGGCAGATGCGACGGACGCCGGTGGAGTTGCTTGCGGGTAGCGGCGCGCCAGTAATGGAATCACGCCGGTGGGGATTGTGGTTGGGTATGGTGGCCGGTCTCGGTGCTGTGGCATTGTTGCCGCTCCGGAATGCAGAGGCGTTTTTCGGTGCCGGAGCGTGTTTGTTGATTGCCGGAATTGGATTTTGTCATTGGTGGTTGACTCAATTGCCGGTGCAAAAAATTAGTTTGCAACAACTCGGTCGTCGCAATGCGACGCGACGGCGTGGCCGAAGTTTGACGACGATTAGTGTGTTGGCTAGCGGTGTGTTTTTGTTGGTAGCGGTGAATGCGTTTCGCCAAGATGCTCGACCGGACGCACCGGGAACCGGTGGATTTGCGCTCTACGCTCAATCGACGATACCGGTGTACGACGATTTGAACAGCGCCGCCGGCCGGGAATTGTTTGGATTGTCGGCGACGGTGTTGACGAATGTGACTGTGTTACCGGTGCGAGTGCGCGAGGGAGATGATGCGAGTTGTTTGAATTTGAACCGGGCGCAACAGCCGCGATTGTTCGGCGTGGTACCGGAGGAATTGGCGCGGCGCGAAGCGTTTGGTGGGAAGTGGTCGCGATTGAATCAGCGCGAGGTGGATGGCGTAGTGCCGGCGATTGGCGATGAACAGACGGTGACTTGGGCGTTGGGTAAAAAATTAGGCGAGACATTGGCGTACACTGACGAACATGGAAAGATGTTTAAGATTCGGATTGTGGAAGTGTTGGCGAGTTCGGTGTTGCAGGGTGGGTTGGTGATTTCGGAAAAGAATTTCGTCGAGCGTTTTCCGGCGACGGCGGGGTACCGGGTGTTTTTGATTGATACGCCTCTGGCGAAGGCCGGTGCGGTAGCGGAGGAATTGTCGCGTGGATTGCAGAGTCGTGGACTCGAAGTGGTGCCAACGTGGCGGCGGGTGGCAGAGTTTCAGGCAGTGGAAAATACTTATCTTGGGATTTTTCAGGCACTCGGCGGACTGGGATTGTTACTCGGTAGCGCCGGTCTTGGGATTGTGGTGTTGCGGAATGTGTTGGAGCGGCGCGGCGAATTGGCGTTGTTGCAGGCAGTCGGGTTCCGGCGCTCGGTGTTGCAACGGCTCGTACTCAGTGAGCATTGGTTACTGGTGGTGCTCGGTGTGGGTTTAGGGGTGGGCACGGCGTTGGTAGCAGTGTGGCCGACGCAAGGCGCCGGTGTGCCGGTGGTAACATTGATTGCGCTAACAATAGGCGGGTTGAGTTGGTGCTGGTTAGCGGCATGGGAGGCGTTGCGTGGGTCGTTATTGTCAGCCTTGCGCAACGAATAGAAATTCAATTATCTTACCGGCGATGTCTGATATAAAATGTAA
>CAINDI010000086.1 GCA_903847335.1 uncultured Verrucomicrobiota bacterium
CCATCCAACTCGCCGTAGCGTTTAGACAGCGCCAACACCTTCGCCTTGTCGACGGTTTCACCCTTCTGGAAATGCCGGAGTTCTGTCGCAATCGCCCGGCGTGTTTGGACGATTTCGTTCAAGTCTTGCCGTTGTAAACCCGGTAAGTCCGTGATGTATTTCCGCTGTGTTTCCGTCAGCGCAGCCAGAAACGCCTGCCCGCTATCACCGGTCAGCGACGTGCTAATCGAATAATCCTGCTTGCCCATCGCCGGTGCGGTCTTCATGCCGAATCCGCCGAAATACATTCCGTGGCGCTCCGGACAAAAGTAAGTATCCGCCTCAATGGAACCGGCGTACCATGCAAACATCTCGCTGGCGTAAGTCATCACCGCCACATCCACCGCATGCGGCACGCTCCGCTTGTCGAGTTGCTCCGGTACATCCGGCCAAGTCCGCGAATCACCGAATTTTAATTTGGCCAACGCGACTTTCTGCGAATCACTCAAGCCGTGAATGATTTCGCCCATCACTTTCGCGCGTTGATACGCAATCAGCCCATCCAGCGCGTACAACTCGGCGGAATATTTCAACACCGCCGCTTTGTTTAAACCGGCGCTCCCGGTCGGCAGTTTCCCTTCCAAGTTCTGCCGGAACGCTTGGATTAATGGCAACCGCATTTCCGCGAACCGCCGGATGTCATTTTCCTGCGCATTCCCTAGCGCCACTAACTGCGCCTTCTGCTCGGTCGTCAGATTGGCCAGCATATTGTTGGCGATGCGCGTAAGGAACGAGGTGTTGTGCCCACCGACCTTGGCGTCAATGTCTCGCATGTACTGAAAGCCGAAGTAGTCGGAAACTTTCCCCGGCGGCAGAAACGTATCAAACCCAAAATCGCCCGTCAGATAGGCCAATCCATCAAAAGCAATCGTGTGCAACTGCGCATGATCCGAGATGGCCTGTTCCAGAGAATATTTCTTCGCTGGCTCCTGAGCCGGCGCGTTCAATACCACTACACTAAGCAGCAACATGGTAATCGTTAGGTTTTTTTTCATAGGTAATTCCTTGTTTTCGTTACCGGAGTTTATTCACCCGCTGGCGGCTGATGATTCGCTTGGCTTTCGCCACCGGAACCACCTTGCCGTTGCGGCGGTCGCATCTGTTTCAACTTCTCCATTTGCGCCGGTGTCAAGATGGCTTCAATCTTGCCTTTCACTTCCGTTTCCAAATCTGCAATTTGCTTCTGCTGATCGGCCGTGAGATTCAGTTGCGCTTGTGCCTGGGGTGGCAAAATATGCGGCCCACGCCCCGGCCCACCGCCCGCCGGTGGTGGATTATTCGTCTCCTGTGCGAACCCGCTCAACGTTGCGATTGCGAGTGTCAGTGCGATTACGATGGCTGCTTTTTTCATTGGATTATTCCTTTCGGTTGGTTGATTTTATTATTTTTCTGAAGGTTGTGGACGCTGACTTTCATCGGTATTACCGGGAACGCGGTCGCGGGATGCATTGACCGGTCGGCTTTGCTTCTTCAATTCTCGGAGTTGCGTCTTTTGGTCGGTGGTGAGGATGTTTTTCATCCGCACCACCGTGCCGAAGTGCAACCGCTTTACTTCACTCTCAATCGCCAGCAGTTTATCCAACTGTGCCACGGCCAGCTTTTCATCCACGCGTTCTTGTTTGAGTAATCCATCCAACACTTCGCTCTCCGCGCTTTGCTGCCATTGCAAGTCGGTGAACTTCGCCATCGTCTTCTGCATTTCCTCCCGAATCGCCGTCTGCTGTTCGGTCGTGAGATTCAGCGCCTTTTGATTTTGCATAATCAGCTCCGGTGGGAAAAAATTTTCCGCCATCAAGTCCGGTGCGCCGCGCCGTTGACCGCTACTCGGACCGCCGGGTCCCGGTTGCTGCGCCCAACTCGCCACGCTGGCTGCCGTTAGCAAACAGGTAAATACATAAGTTTTAATGTTCATAGGTTCCTCATTTGGTTGGTTTGGGTTGAGCTTTCGATCCACGAATCAGTCGGTGTGCTGATGGTGCTGCCCCACGGCGTGCTCGACACCGTCAACAACGCGTCCGTCGTCGCGCGCCAGTTGGACAACGCCGCCCATGGCTGCGTGTCCGGCACCGGTTGCCGCTTTAGCATCAGCGCAAAAATCACCGTCACTAATACCGTCGCACTCAGCGCGAATCGCCACCACGGTATCGCAAAAGTTGGCACCGGTGAACGCGCAACTCGACTGAATGCCGGCACGCGTTGCGCGTCAGTATTACGAAGTTCCTGAAATTTTTGCCGGAGTTTATGGTCGTGATTCATTGAATTCCTTCGCGTGTTGCAGCCATTCACCGAGCCGGTGCTTTCCGCGTTCGTAATGTGTCCGAGCCGAGCCGAGCGAAACACCCATCACGCCGGCGGCATCTTCGATGGTTAAATCTTGATAGAAAACTAAGTGGAGAATTTCTTGCTGCCGGCGCGGAAGCTTGGCCAATGCTTCCCGGAATAATTTCTCGCGCTCCGTCTGTTCCAGTGCATCGCCGCGAACCGCCGGTTGCATATCGCCATCGCGTTCCTGCCGGTAGCCATCCAACCGCGCCCAGCGCATCCAACCGCGCCGCCGCTCGTCGGCTGCCGTGTGACGGATTACCGCAAACAGCCACGTCTTGAACGCCGCCCGCCCGTCGAATCGGGCTCGGCCATCCAAGATTTTCAGATACGCGGTCTGCAAAATATCCTCAGCTTCCATTGGGTTGCTCGCACAACAACTCAGCGCCCAGCCATAACTCACCGGATGGAACTGTTCCAATTGCGCCCGCAATTCGGACTCGTCCATCGGTTGGCTCCGCGCCTGTTGTTGTGGTTCATTCACCCGATTAGTCG
>CAINDI010000087.1 GCA_903847335.1 uncultured Verrucomicrobiota bacterium
CGTATGTTTTGGTGGATACAGCGGGATTAAAGCACCGGAGCAAAATCGGCACATCGGTGGAGCAATTCAGTTTGATGCGCGCCGAACGGAGCATCCGGACTTGTGACGTGGCGGTATTGGTGCTGGATGCGCTCGACGGCGTGACCCGGCAGGACAAGAAAATTGGCGGATTGATTGCCGAGTCGGCGCGGGGTTGCATTATTCTCGTCAATAAATGGGATTTAGCTGCCGAGCAGGATGCGAAGAGTCAGAGGCTTGTGGACCGGCAGGTGAAGAAGAAAACTTTTCGGGATGAATATCTGGCGGCATTGCGCAAAGAATTGTTTTTCCTCGACTGGGCAACGGTGTTGTTTGTTTCCGCCAAGACTCGCGTAGGTGTGAACGAGTTATTCCGGGCCATTAATAGCATTGAAAAAGAGATGCAAACGCGTGCCGAAACGCCGAAGTTGAATCGGCTGCTGACGCGAGCGATTGATGCCTATTCACCACCGGTGATTGGCGGACAACGGTTTAAGATTTTTTATGCATTTCAGAAGCCGGACCGGCCACCGCGATTCATGTTGTTCGTCAACGACCCCCGACTGCTTACGCCGCATTACCAGCGGTATATCATCGACAAAATTCGAGCGGGTTGGGGCTTTACCGGTTGCCCGGTGCAAATCGAACTTCGGATGCGCGAAAGAAAAATTTTTGTCAAAAAACCCGCATTAAATAAGGGGTTTCGCAAAAAAAGAGCGTCCGGTGAAAATTTTTCTTGAAACACCATATATGGGGGATTACAGTGCGCGCTGTCACAATTAGCAGGGGGTGGGAGGCTGGGCCTCCATTCCAAAAAAACAGCGATTTCGGGCGGTTTTTTCGCCAAGGAGGAGACAGTGATTCATTTGAAGCAGTCAGGCGCAGGAGTGCTTGCCGTGAGTAAGGCAAAGTCGAGTCGGAAAGAAGTCGTCGCAGTGGTTCCGCCAGCGACAAACCCCACCAAACGAAAGAATCCAACCAAGTCTAGTGGTTTGACTGTTGCACGAATTTTTAGCAAGCCCGACGTCCGTCCGTTCGATGAACTCGAATGGGAACGGCGTACCGCTGAAATTACCGATGATACCGGTAAGACAATTTTCAAACAGGAAAATGTCGAAGTTCCAAAGAATTGGTCCATTCTGGCAACGAAAGTCGTTGTCTCGAAATATTTCTACGGCGAGAACGGCACGAGTGAACGTGAAAACAGCGTTCAGCAACTCGTGGGACGTGTCACACGGACGATTGCCGACTGGGGGAAGGCGCAAGGTTATTTTTCGAGCGACAAAGATGCAGAAGTTTTCTGCGATGAGTTGACATGGTTATGCGTGAATCAGTATGGATCATTTAATTCACCGGTCTGGTTCAACTGCGGGTTGTATCACCAGTATCACATCGGCAAGCACAGCGGCCCCGGTAATTTCCATTTTGACCGTGTGTCCGGACAAATCAAAACCGCGACGACGCAATACGAATATCCGCAGTGCTCGGCGTGCTTCATCCAGTCGGTCGGCGACAAGATGGAAGACATCATGGAATTGGCGCGGAGTGAGGCGATGCTGTTCAAGTACGGCAGCGGCACCGGTACCGATCTTTCGACGTTGCGCAGCAAACGCGAACGGCTTTCCGGTGGTGGTCGGCCGAGTGGTCCGATGTCATTTTTACGAGTGTACGATGCGATTGCCAGTGTGGTGAAGTCCGGTGGTAAAACCCGGCGCGCAGCGAAGATGAACACACTCAAAGTCTGGCATCCGGACATCAAAGAGTTTATCGACGCCAAGCAGAGCGAAGAGCGGAAAGCGCGAGCGTTGATTGAGCAAGGTTATGCTGGCGATTTCAACGGCGAAGCGTACGCTTCCGTGATGTTCCAGAATGAGAATCTCAGCGTGCGTTTGACCGACGATTTCCTCCGGGCAGTGCTTGAAGACCGGGATTGGACGACGCATTGGGTGACGAATCCACAGAAGCCTGGTCCGACGTACAAGGCGCGCGAGTTGATGCGCGGCATCGCCGAAGGCACTTGGACTTGCGGCGATCCTGGCGTGCAGTACGAGGACACCATTCAACGCTGGCACACTTGCAAAACCACCGGCCCGATTAACTCGTCGAATCCATGCAGCGAATACATGTTCCTCGACAACTCAGCCTGCAATCTGGCGTCGCTGAATTTGATGAAGTTCCGCCGGGACGACGGCAGCTTCGATGTCGAGCGGTACAAAGCGGCAGCGGAGATTTATATTACGGCGCAGGAAATCCTCGTGGATAATTCCAGCTATCCGACCGAACCGATTGCCAGTAATAGCCACAAGTTCCGGCCGCTCGGACTTGGGTTTGCCAATCTCGGTTGCTTGTTGATGTCGCTTGGTTTGCCGTACGACAGCGACGAAGGCCGGTCGATTGCCGGTGCGTTGACGGCGATTTTACATTTGCAGGCTTACGTGCAATCCGCGCGGATTGCGGAGAAGAAAGGCACGTTTGAAGGTTTCGCAGAAAACCGAGAACCGATGCTCAACGTCGTCGAGATGCACCGCGATGCCGTAAAGCGAATTCATTCGAGCTGCCCAGATTATCTCCGGGACGCTGCTCAACGCTGCGGCGATGAAGCGGTCGAATTGGGTCGCCGGTACGGGTACCGGAACTCGCAAGTTACCGTGCTCGCGCCGACCGGCACGATTGCGTTCATGATGGATTGCGACACGACCGGCGTGGAACCCGACATTGCGTTGGTGAAATACAAATTACTCGCCGGTGGCGGGATGCTGAAGATTGTCAACCGGACCGTGCCGATGGCGTTGCGTGGGTTGGGCTATTCCGAGACACAGATTGATGAAATCGTGAAATTTATCGATGCCACCGACACCATCGAAGGTGCACCGCACCTCAAGGAAAACCACTTGGCGGTGTTCGATTGCGCGTTCAAGCCAGCGAAAGGTAAACGTTCGATTCATCACTTCGCGCATTTGAAAATGATGGCGGCGGCGCAGCCGTTCTTGTCCGGCGCGATTTCCAAGACCGTCAACATGCCACAAGAATCTACCGTCGAGGACATCATGCAGACGTACCTCGAAGGTTGGCGGCTGGGGTTGAAAGCGATTGCGATTTACCGGGACGGCTCGAAGCAGAGTCAACCGTTGAACACTTCTAAAACCAGCAACGCGCAGATGGCGAAAGCCGAAGCGGAAGCCGCCAAACATCAGGCGGAGTCGTTGACGGCGCGCGTGCTCGAACTCGAAGGCGAGATTGCGGAATTGCGGACTCGTGTGGACGCGCCGACCCGGCACCGGTTGCCGGATACGCGGCAAGCACTCACGCATAAATTCGATATCGCCGGTCACGAAGGTTACATCACCGTCGGTCTTTACGAAGACGGCACGCCCGGCGAATTATTCATCACGATGGCGAAGGAAGGTTCGACCATCGGCGGTTTGATGGACACCATCGGCACGCTTGTTAGTCTTGCGTTTCAGTATGGCGTGCCACTCGACACGCTCGTTAATAAATTCGCGCACCAACGCTTAGAGCCAAGCGGCTTCACGAAAAACCCAGATATTCCGATTGCGAAGTCGATTACCGATTACTTGTTCCGTTGGCTCGCCTGCCAGTTTGTGAACGGCTACCGGGAACAGAACTCACCGGTGCCACAACCGGAATTGCCATTAAAAGGAATTGCCGAGCAGCAAAAGAAAGTCGTCAACAAGCCGGTGGCAGAATTAGAGCAGACCGGCGACCAGTCGTCTCAGCCACTGACCGGTGTCCGGGCGTTGAACAAGACAGTAGCGCATTTCATGACCGACGCGCCGACGTGCGACAATTGCGGCGCGATCACCGTCCGCAATGGCGCGTGCTACAAATGCTTAAACTGCGGCAATTCCATGGGTTGCTCCTGACGTGCGGGCTTGACGTTTCCCGGGGCGGCAGGTACAGTCGCTGCCCTTAACCCGTAACGAGTAGGAGTTTTATTTATGGCAACTGCACCAGCAAAAGCGGGCGTGACCAATGCGCGCCCCAAAGCAAAAGACGATAAAAAAGACGGCAAGAACAAAGGCCCGGTATTTCCGAGCGAATTTGGCTCGCATGCCAGCATGGTCAATGCCGAGTTGACCGAGAAGATCGCCGCGGCCAAGCAGGACGCGACGGATCCATGGCAAGTCTTGACCGATGAACGCGGCAATTACGCCACGCGCAAACACCGGATTGATACCCAGATGGCCGACCCGAACCGCTTCGCCGACTTGCCGAAGCGCGAGCAACAAATCAAAGAATTGGCCTAACCGGCAAATCCCAACGATTGCGAAAGCGTCAGGGCCGGTTGGCTCTGACGCTTTTGCCTTTTGTGAGCGACAAGATTTCCTATGAGCGACATTCCAGAACAACCATCCGATTTCATCCGCGACATCATCCAAGCCGACCTCGCTGCCGGTAAGCATCAGACACCGGTCACGCGCTTTCCACCGGAGCCAAACGGCTATCTGCACATCGGCCACGCCAAATCCATCTGCCTCAACTTCGGTATCGCCCGCGAGTTCGGCGGCGTTTGTAATTTGCGGATGGACGACACCAATCCCACGAAAGAAGAAGTCGAGTATGTGGATTCGATCATCGCGGATGTCCGGTGGCTGATTGATGGCTGGGCCGATGACCGAATTGGTCTTGAGAATGGCCAACCGTTTTATGCTTCCGGTTATTTCGACCAACTTTACGAATTTGCCGTGCAGCTTATCAAAAAAGGCAAAGCCTACGTCTGCGATCACACGCCGGAGGAAGTGGACTTCATGCGCGGTGCTCCGGATCGGGCGGGGGAACCAAGCAAGTACCGGGATCGTCCGATTGCCGAGAGCCTCGACTTGTTTGCGCGGATGAAAGCCGGAGAATTTCCGGACGGCGCGCGCACCGTCCGTGCGAAGATCGACATGTCGTCGCCCAACATCTGGCTGCGCGACCCGCTCATCTACCGCATCCGGCACGCCTCGCACCATCAGACCGGCGCCAAGTGGTGCATCTATCCGCTCTACGACTTCGCCCATTGCCTCAGCGACTACATCGAAGGCATCACCCACAGCATCTGCACCCTCGAATTCGAAGTCCACCGCCCGCTCTACGACTGGATTCTCGAAAACCTCGACCTCCCCCGGCCGCTCCCGCACCAATACGAATTCGCCAAGCTCATCCCGACCTACACCATCGTCTCCAAGCGCAAGCTCATCACGCTCGTCAACGACCAGATCGTCACCGGCTGGGACGACCCGCGCCTGCCGACCATCAGCGGCCTGCGCCGCCGCGGCATCCCCGCCAGCGCCGTCCGCCAATTCGCCTACAACATCGGCGTCACCAAATACAACAGCGTCACCGACATTGCCGTCTTCGAGCACTGCATCCGCGAAGACCTCAACCGCCGCGCCCTGCGCCGCCTCGCCGTCCTGCGCCCCCTCAAAATCGTCATTGAAAATTACCCTGAATCCCAAGTCGAAATGCTCGAAGCGGTGAACAACCCGGAAGATGCCAGCGCGGGAACGCGACAAGTCCCGTTCTCGCGTGTGATCTACATTGAACAAGATGACTTCCGCGAAGTTCCACCGCCCAAGTACTACCGGCTCAGCCCCGGCACCGAAGTCCGGCTCCGCTACGCTTATCTAATCACCTGTACCGGCATCGTCAAAGACCCGCACACCGGTGCCGTCACCGAAGTTCACGCCACCTACGACCCCGCCACGCGTGGTGGCAACACCCCCGACGGTCGCAAAGTCAAAGCGACCCTGCATTGGGTCAGCGCCGCCCACGCCGTAGACGCCGAAGTCCGGCTGTACGACAAGCTGTTCACCGTACCGGAGCCTGACGCGACCGGCGACTTCCGCGCCAACATCAATCCTCACTCGCTCGAAACAGTTACCGGCAAATGCGAACCTTCCCTCGCCGACGCCACGCCCGAAGCGCGATACCAGTTTGAACGCCTCGGCTACTTTGCGCTCGACACTGATAGCCGACCCGGTAAACTGGTTTTCAACCGAACGATAAGCTTGAAGGACACTTGGGCCAAAATGATCGATGAAATGGCTAAACGAGGATACTTATCCGAGAAGGCGAAATATCTTGCCGGTGCCTTGATCGAAATTCTGAAGCACGGCAGCGGGGGAAAGCATCCGTCTCAGTGTTGGCTGTATCAGAAAAACGGTAAGAAATGGGCACACGCTTACGACCAGCAAATTGCCGAGGGCGGGGTTGGAGGCGAGCCGATACCGCCCACCAGCTTGGATGGCGAAAAACTATTCCGCCCAAAGAAGAACGAGACGATTCAGTACATCATGTCATTTGGCCTATCGCAACAGGAAGCCGAGGCGATCTTTACAGCCAACATCTAACGATTGAAGGGAAATGGCCAACATCGCGAAAATCCTAACTCGGTATTCCCAATTTGCCGTTATCGTGTTGCTTGCCGGTCTCTGTAGTCCTGTAACGCAGGCGCAGAATCGCCTAACAGTGGCAGCTTTGAACAAGGCCAAAACCGGTACTGTCTTTATCAAGCACAGTCAGGGCACCGGTTCTGGCTTTTTCGTTACGAAAGATGGCGTGTTGGCGACGAACTTTCACGTCGTCAAACCTGTATCACAAAGGGAGGATGGAACGCTTGAACCTGTCGCGCTTACCAACTTGTCCGTGGTTGTCAATAGTGGACAGCGCGATGAACGAACTTTTTCTGCACGCCTACTCAATTTCGATCCGGATAACGATTTGGCACTGCTGAAAATCGATGCCGAAACAGAACCGCTCCCGCTGGGGGATGCAACGAAGCTGGAAGAAACGCATGACCTTTGGGCTTTTGGTTTCCCCTTGGGACAGGACGCGAGTATCCAAAGCAATCCGGAAATCAGCGTGAACCATGGCGCAGTTAGTTCACTCCGCAAGGACCAGCAGAAATCGCTGGCTGTGATCCAGACAGACATCACTCTAAATCCGGGCAACAGCGGCGGACCTGTGCTGGACGCGAATGGTTTAGTGGTGGGGATTTCGGTTGCGGTTCGTAACGACGCTGCTGGCATGGCCTACTTGATTCCCGTGAACCGGCTTCTTGAGTTACTCAAGGAAGGGCAGAGATGGACGGGCTCCAATGGCCAGATCAACCTTTCCGACCTCGCGTTTGTCTGCTTGAACAATAAGAAGGACGCCGATACCGCTTTCGCGCTGATGAAGGAGTGCGTTTTCTGGCAGCCCAGATGGGCAGTGAACTATTTATGCAACCAACCCGGATTCGATGGCCTGCGAAGTCATAAAGACTACCAGAACCTGATCGAACAGAACTTCAGTGCCTCGGTGCGCTACGGCATTTTTAACGACGATCTGGTCCTGATCAACAAGTCTGGTCACCCGCTAACGGACGTGTTCATCTTCGTGAAATACGTCGAGAACGGCCAACTGTTCCGGGCAAATTTCGCAAGCGTGCAAACGCGATGGGATCCCGGAAACTCAATCAAGATGGAGAACTTCGCCTCCCTCAAGGAGGATGGCAAATTCGTCACGCAGTTCACCATTCACATCATTTCTGACCAGTATATGTGCACTTGGCGGTGGACTGGTGCGCCAGACGGTCGATCAGCTCTGGCGCAGGAGGAAGACCCCGTGGACAAAGTCCTGCGCGAGCAGGGACTAGGTAATGCGATGTTTGCCGATGGCCCATGCCGAGGGCGTGAGGAAACCACGTATCTTAGTCCGCCGAACACGTGGTCCGCGCCCGACACAATCGACAAGGGTGGAAAGCTCGCGCTTATTGCGCGCATGCTGGAGTACCGGAACGGCTCCTGGCTGTATGTGATGCATACGCGCGGTTCGCGCCTGGTGGATACAACACTGACATTGACGGCAACGGATGGAGATGGACGAGAGCGTACAGAGACTCGTAGGGTCGGAAGCTGGAGTTCCGGCGTGATTACTCAGGTGTCTGTGCCGCTGATCGGAGTGACGAAATACTCGTTGCGCATCAAGGCAACAAACTTCGACAAGACATACGAGGCGAAGACTCGGTAGTGATTCCGTTCAGCCGCGAACTCTGGATCGAGCAAGACGATTTCGCCGAAGTCCCGCCCCCGAAATTCTTCCGCTTAAAACCCGGCGGCGAAGTCCGGTTGAAATACGCCTACATCATCAAGTGCGACGAAGTCATCAAAGACCCCACCGGCAAGGTGGTTGAACTCCGCTGCACCGCCGACCTCGACAGCAAGACCGGCGGCGCAACTTCTTCGCGGAAGATCAAAGGCACAATCCACTGGGTTTCGGCAGCGCACGCCATCGACGCCGAATGCCGGCTCTACGACCGCCTCTTCACCGCCGCCGAACCCGACGCCGACGGCGACTTCAAAAAGAACATTAACCCCCACAGCCTCGAAGTGATTACGGCCAAGTGCGAGCCGAGCCTGAAAGACGCCAAGCCCGAACTCCGCTACCAATTCGAGCGCCTCGCCTACTTCGCCCTCGATTCCGACAGCCAGCCCGGCAAGCTCGTCTTCAATCGGACGATCACGCTGAAGGACACGTGGGCGAAGGTTGAGAAGAAGGCGAGTGAAGATGTTGTTGTAAACAAACACGGCTTGAAACGTTACATTCCTGAGGAAGTCGCTCGCGAGGTGAGACAAAGATGCGGTTTTGGTTGTGTCGAATGTGGCGAAACAATTGTCCAATATGAACATTTTTCTCCTCCATTTGAAGATGCTACGAAACACGATCCACGTGGTATCACACTCCTGTGTGGACTTCATCACGACTATGCGACAAAAGGCCGTTTGACGAAGCAACAGATAGCCAAGTTTGATGCCAATCCTTTCTGCAAGAACGAGGGTTTCACACGATTCAAGATGTACCCAGATGTGGATCTCGAGATCACGTTTGGCTGTTGCACATTTAGGCGCATCCCCGTTGTAATCCAGATTCACGACACTCCGTTGGTAGTTATTGAACCGCCAGAAGTCCCAGGAGCGCCTGTTCGTCTTTCTGCGATATTCCAAGATAATGAGGGGCGTACGACATTACGGATCAAACGTAATGTATTGGAAAGTCCGATAAATAACTGGGATATCAAGACCACTGGACACCAAATCCAAATATGTAAGGCTAAAGGGGAAATCGCGCTTGAATTGGAGGTAAATCCTCCCAACAACGTAACAATAACGAGACTGGAGATGACTTATGAAGGCGCTTCAGTTGTTGTTTTGAGGGATAGTTCCTTCGTGCTGAAATCAGCCAATGGCCGGAGCGCTACCTTCGGGCAGGGACCTAGGGGGGGGCACTTCATCGTTCAGAATTTTCCGGCGGGCATTTTGATAGGCAAAGACGGAGCGTTATCAGTTGGCAACCTTAATGCGCAATCCGTTTAGACCATAGCTTGGCGTTTCAGTTTAGCTATTTATTCGGCGGCTGGATGAATGAGTGGATAAATTTTACATATTCTTCGGGTGAGACAGCTATAAGCCCAAAATCTGCGGTGAAGTTTTCCCTACCAGCTTTCATTGCTGCGTCGGGATTCACAATTTTCGTAAATGCAATTCCTTTGACCTTGGCTCGCGCTCGCGCGGCAGAAACATCGGGAATTATTTCTTTGGACGCCAACTCATCTACCGCAGATAGACAAATTGCCTCAAACCAAAGCTCTGCCTGTTCAGTAGTGAGTAAGCCGCCGTTTACGGTTGTTTGAGACGAACTCACTTGATTTCCCAAGGTCAGTTGTCCCTTGAGCAAAAGTTTCGGTCCAATCGGAAGGCCATAAAGAATAGCATTATGCGTGGTAACCGGAATCTCGGTAAGCGCAACATCGGAAATGGGCATTTCAATTGGTGATTCACAAATTGTCCATTTGGTGTTGTTTCGAAACATGTTGTAGGCATCTCCATAACTGCGGCGAAACTGAATCCGATAGACCGATTGGAGGAAATTTTGTGAATGGATGATGATCTTCTTTCCCTGCGCGTGCTCTTTGCGGAAGAATTGAATTGCGTACTCAGGAAACTGCATAACTTCCCTCAGGATTTCATCTCTCCCCTGTTCCAAGTCCTTATCTAACTGCATTACGAAGTCAACTGGAGCGGCGGCCTTAGCGAATGGAGAAATCCGTTTAATGAAGGCACAATACCAACAAAGATTTTCAAAGACCTCCGGTGATAGTTCGGTAGAGGTAGAGTTAGCGGCCTGCTCTAGCGCCGCGAACGTTTTTGGCAAAGGCGTTTCCACTTTTGAAAAAGCCTGTTCCAAGGTGTGGTCGACTTGACCGTTAATCAGAAGTTGATTGTAGCCATGTTCAGAAAAGACTTTTTTCGGAGAAACACGTTTCCACTTGTTCTCTTTCACTCTGTAACGTTGGAGGTGTCCGTCTGTTGTAAATTTCCGTAGCAGAACCTGTGAAACATAATGTTCGTTAGCATTCATCAAGTAGTAACATTCTATTAAGAATCCTAACGGAATTCCATCGCGAGCTTAGCTTGGGTAAGCGGTCGGCGCGTGTCGGCGCTCGGCTTGGGCTGCATGGGCCTGAGCTTTTCCTACGGCACGCCCGACTCGGTGAGCATGGCATCCACGGTTTGGCGAAGCACCGGCAAGTCCTGCTCGACAATCCCCCAAACGATGTCCAAATCGATACCGAGGTAGTCGTGGACGATCACGTTGCGGAAGCCGGCAATCTTGCGCCAGTCAATCTCCGAGTGTTGTTGTTTACAGGCATCGGACAGACGGGTTGTTGATTCGGACAAGGTATGCAGGTTGCGCAGTACGGCATCCTGCGTCAAGGTGTCGGTCTCAAATACGGCGCGGCCTCCTGCGGTGTATTGGGCGATCCGCTCGGTGCACTCGCGGATGTGCGCGAGATAAAGCGCGTCGTCTTTCATAGCGGGACGGCTTCTTTAAGCACCCGGTCACGAATGAAAGAGTGCAATCCTTTCTCCGTGACCACGTCCACGTGGCGACCGAGCAAGTCTTCCAAGTCTGTCACCAGACCACCGGGAAAGAAGAACGAGCGGTTTGGGCCAACTTCGACGAGGAAATCCACATCGCTGTCCGGCGTATCCTCGCCGCGCACGACCGAGCCAAACACGCGAACATTGCGCGCGCCGTGCTTGGCGGCGAGACGCAGAATGTCAGCGCGGTATTGTCGCAGTAGTTGCTCCATACTCATGACGCTCCGAATTTACCGCAATCATCCGACATTGCCAAGCGTGTCGGAGGCAATCCGGTAACGCGCGTAGAACGACAGAGATGGTTGCCGCACACAGCAGCGGCGTGTCGTCTGACTCCGCTCGACAATCTCAGCATGACAACCTTTGCAACTTGGCGAGTTGCCGCAAACATCTGCGGCGTCTCGCGGACTCGGCTTGTGTGAGACCGTCAGTTAATCCGGTAACGCTGGATAATCGGTGTATCCCTTCGGGCCATCGGCGTAGAACGTTTGCTGGTCCGGTATGTTCAACGGTGCGTTGCGGGCGAAACGCTTCGGAAGATCGGGATTGGCGATGAAAAGTTTGCCGAAGGCGACGGCGTCAGCTTCGCCCTTTTCCAGAAGTTGCTCGGCGCTGTCGCGGGTGTGGGATTCGTTGGCAACGTAGAGGCCACCAAACTGCTTCTTCAACTCCGGTCCGAGCCGGTTTTCGCCGAGCGATTCCCGCGCGCAGATGAACGCGATCTTGCGCCGGCCAAGTTCGCGGGCGACGTAGCCGAACGTGGCGGCGGGATTGGAGTCGCCCATGTCGTGGGCGTCGCCGCGCGGTGCGAGATGCATCGCGACGCGACTGGCGCCCCAGACGGAAATCACGGCATCAGTGACGGCGAGCATGAGCCGGGCGCGGTTTTTCAGTGAGCCGCCGTACTCGTCGGTGCGGTGGTTGGTGCTGTCTTGGAGAAATTGATCGAGTAGGTAGCCGTTCGCTCCGTGAATTTCCACGCCGTCAAAGCCAGCAGCGAGCGCGTTGGCCGCGCCTTGCCGGTAGGCTTCGATGATGCCGGGAATCTCGTTGGTCGCCAGCGCACGCGGA
>CAINDI010000088.1 GCA_903847335.1 uncultured Verrucomicrobiota bacterium
CAATAACATTCCCAGTCCGATAATTTCAACTAGCACAGTGCGGCTCATTCGTATCGGTAAGTGTAGAGATTCTTACCGGTGGCGTCAAACTCGCGCTGTCACCAAAAAAGAGGCGGGAAATCCGAGTGGACTTCCCGCCTCACTGAAGGGAACTGAATTAGTTCATCGGCATGCCATTATGCGCCGGCGCTGCCATCGGTGCAGGTTCCGGGATGAGAATTTCGACCTTAGCTTTGTCGCGCAATTCTTTCAGATATTCTTGAGCAATTTTCTGGCCGTGCATGTTTTTGAGGTAATTTTCGATGCTGGTCTTCACATCGGCGTAAGCGCGCTCGCCGGCGGGTTTTCGGTCGGTGGCTTTGATCACATGGTAGCCGTAATGCGTGGTGACGACGCCGCTAATTTCATTCGTCGCGAGCCCGAAAGCTGCAGTTTCAAACTCCGGCACCATCCGGCCGCGTGCGAAAAAGCCGAGGTCGCCGCCTTGTTCTTTGCTGCCGGGATCTTCGGAGAATTTCTGTGCGACTTCAGCGAACTCTTTGCCGCCTTTGACGAGTGACAAGGCGGCTTGAATCTGGACGAGCTTTTGAGTGCGAACTTCAGCGGTGGCATCTTCCGGACAGAGAATCAGGATGTGGCTGGCGCGGACCTGTTCCGGGAGGACGAATTTGCTGCGATTTTCGTCGTAGAATTTCTTGGTGTCGTCTGCGGTGACTTTTACTTTTGCATCGACGACATTCTTGATTTGTTCCTGAATGATCACCATCTCGCGGACGCGTTTGGCGTATTCATCGGGTGTGACGCCCATTTCGCCGAGTGCTTTGGTGTACGCGTCTGCGCCGCCAGCTTGGACTTTGGATTGATCGATTTGCTCTTTAACTTGTGCGTCGAGATTGGTTGGTTCGTGACCGGCGGTGGCTTGCAAAACGAGTTCGCGTTTCACCATTTCGTTAATCACATCGTAACGCAACCGGTCGATTTGCTCCATCGGGAAGGCGCGACCGCGCGCGGTGAACTGCTTGATGAAAGTGTTCACGGCTGGGTCGAGTTGTTCCCATTTGATTTCGGTTTTACCAACGCGTGCGACCACGTCACTAGCTTTGTGATCAGCCACCGGTGCGACTGGGGCGGCATTGGTTTTGTCCTCGGCGCGGACGGACACGGCCAGCAGTGCTGACAGACAGAGAATTGTGATTTTGTTCATAATGAATAATACCTTTGGTTAAAGACTGATTACGGGGCGGGACGCTACCATGCGTTCTGACCGGAAGCAAGCCCCCGGTGGCGTTTAGATTATGGAATGACCTCCGGGCCAATCATGAGCGAGTTCGCGATTGGTAATCGGCTGCTCGGCACCGGTCAGCAACGACCGGACGGCTTCCGTGGCGACCAGATCGATTTCTTCATCTGTTACACCGGCGGCAGTGGCCAGCGCAATCAAACGTTCATATTGCCAAGAAGTGCCATCAATAATTGCGCGCTGGAGATCGCGTAACACGCTCTCACGTTCCGCGGCCGATTTGGTTTTGGCAGGCTTCATCGCTGGTAACTGTAAAGAGCATGCTTTCTGCCAGATTTCAAGGGATTTTCGCCAGCTGACCTTTACAGTGGCGATGGCGGGTGTATGGTTTATTACAGGTATGAGAATTATCTGGGCATTGATTTCGTTGGTAATGCTGGCCAATTGTGCGGCAGTTGCCGGTGGTGATTTGATTGTCGAGCATGTACCGGCTGAGTTGCTTACCGGCACGAATCCGCCAGCGTTTACCCCGGCGGTTCACACGCCAGAGATTCAAGTCGAGTCGTTAACCACCAATCGTTGGGAGAAATTTGAAACCGAGTTTGGCATCCAACAACCCAGCCGGTCATCCGTAAAAAACTCGCTGCAAAACGCCAAATACCAACTCGACCGGACCAGTCTACAGCTCCAGGAATTTGTGGATACGGTCACGAACCGGCTGCGATTTAATTATGGCTTGAGTGATTTAGGTTTCATGCCGCCGGCGCACCGGTCGACCGGCAATTTCATCACCGACATCTTGAGTCAAACCCGGCTGAAATCGGATATTGATCTCAAGCTAGGCGAGAAAACATTTGTCGGCGTGAAGTTGGTTTTGCCTATCGGAGATTAATTGGCAGGCTTGAAAACAATCGCCGGTGGTGGATTAGTTTTGGGCGGACCGGTCACGCGCAATGCTTGAATGAGGCTCCGGCAGCTTTCCAGTCGTTGATCTTGTTGGGCCGCGGTGGCTAATTGCGGGTCGAGTGTGAGTGCGCGTTCGAGTGCCGGCAAGGCCGCCGCACAATTCGCACGCATTCCTTGCATCAGCGCGAGGTTGAACCAGCCGGTGGGATTTTTCGGATAATGCTGGGTAAATTTTTCAAGTAATTCCAGCATCGGATCAGCGCGTTTGAGTTGCGAGTCGAGATCAATCAAACTGAAGAATTCGCGTTCCGGTAACTCTGGTAAATCAGTGAGTTGTTTCACCAAAGCATCGAATGCGTCCAAGCGGTGCGTCCCAGCATAGGCGCGCGCCAGTTGCAGTGCGATGTCGAATTTCTCTGGGTACAAAGTGTGTTGGCGTTCCAAATCGGCAATAAAGTTTTGCTCCGTGCGACGTTTCTTCACTTGCGCGAGGGCTTCTTGAATCATCGGATTGCGCGGCTCAAGGCGCCGGTATTGCTCGAGAATTTCAAGCGCATCGTTGCAGCGCTGGCGGTCAACATAGAATTGAGCAAACCGGTAGTTCGTATCGGGATTGTCCGGGTAAAGTGCGAGGGCTTGTAGAAACGCATATTCCGCCTCTTCCCACATCTGGCGGTAGACATAAAGACCCGCACTCGCCGTGCGGAGTCGGGAGAAAACTTTTTTTGCCTCAGCGTCACGGCGAAAACGCGGGTCACCCAGCAAGTCGTCGCTCAATGCGTTCCAATACGCCTTATCGTGCGCCACAATTGCCGATGATAAATCAGCGAGCGGTTCCGCATTGAGCTTAAAAATCAGACCGTACGGTTCCAAATACGGCTGCATCCATTGAATCGGTAAACTTTCTGCGATGTAAAAAGCATGGCGGTCTTTGTTGTGATCAAAAATTTCGCGAGCCAGTAGTCCATTCACCGCCATCAGACTAGTCAGGCCGGTTACACGCACCCGGCCGGCCTGATCGACACTCACCGCTTCGCCCGGCAACGGAGCACGCTTCTGATAATCATTCAGATATTGTTTGTGCGCCTGTTGCACATCCGTGCCGGCCGGTAACCAAATGGAGTTAGTCGGATAAATATCCTCTCGTCCGGCGCGCCGGAGCCGGGCGGGACCGTATTGATTGTGTAGGCTAGTTAAATAGGTCGGCTCGCTCAGCGAATTTTGCGTGAGCAGATAAACATCCCGGCGATCAAACGCTGCGCTGTTTGTGCATTTTTCGACTTCAGACTTGGCGTTTTCTGCAACGCAACTCTCGACGAAAACCATATGAGTCGCCAGAAACCGGCTGTCATCCGTTCCGCTGAACAGCACGGCATCCCGTTCCAAATTTGGATATTCACCACCCGGCTCAAATAGAAGATAACCGAGCCGGTAAGCGAAGTCGTGTTCAAATTTTTCTGAATGCGGCCCATTGCGAAAAACCGAAGCCGCCGGCAGTAACACCACCAGCACCGCCACCGGAATGGCGACGATTTGAAGACGCGGTTTCGCCAGAAACAATTGGCTCAGCCCCAGCAATAAGCCATAGCCAATCCCAATCGCATACAAACAATCGCCCGGCAGAAACTGCGCGTCCGCCGGCTGACTGAGAAATAAAAATCCGCAACCGAAACAGAGAAACGCCACCGTCAAAAACTGAATCCACCGCCGGTCGCGCTCCGCTAAGTCGCGATAAAAAAACACCACCGGTAACACCAGCAGCGCATAGACAAGATTAAATTGCTGTTGCAGGTCTTTGAAAAATAAATTGAACTGACTCCAGCCTTGCCAGAGCATCCGTCCGGTTTGCAACCGGCTGAATAATCCGCCACTGAAATACTCCAACCAATTTCGCCAATTCGTGCAATCGCCCCAATTCACCGGCGGATTCGTCCGCGCAATCCACACCAATCCGCCGGCCGACGCACCACCAAGCATCACGGCCATTGTCACCCGCAACACCGGTCGCCATTGCCGCATCCAGCTAGAACTTTGGGCGCGCCACCAGTAACCAACGCCGGTCACCGCCAGTAACGCGAATGAAAAATCTGTCGTCACACTTGCGCCCCACAGGCCGGCGGCAAAATATAACCAGCGAAAATTCTCCGGTTGAAAACTCCACCGGTACAGCCCCACCAACGTCGCCATCCAGATGAGCGCAGTGATGCCGGCCGTCGCCGTCACGGTTGCCTGCGACCACAGCACCGGACTGCACGCCAACAATAATCCAGCGCAAATCGCGCACGCCGGCACCAGCACCTCCATCAATAACCGGTTTTGCTCCACTCGGAAAACCCCGGCGCGCACGCCAATCATCCGGCCACTTTTAGAAACCAGCAACGCCACCAAACCGCATGCCAGCGCGCTCGTCACCGCCGAAAATAAATTTAAGCGCCACGCGATATTGCCCACCGGTAAGAGGTGACACCACAGCCATGCGCTGAAAGTCCAGAGCGGCGCGCCCGGCGGCTGTGCTACGCCGAGTTGAAATGCCACGGTCGTTAATTCGCCGGCGGTATTAAACGTGACGCTAGGAGCTAGTGTACAAAAGTAGGCGACCAATGCGAGTGCGCCGGTGACCGTCGCCGCCAACCAATCCCGTTTGGTGTAAAACCGTTGTCGGCGTTGCACCGGAATTGTGGGTGCGTCCGGCATAAGAATTAGTGACCGGCCGAAGGCCGCCGCCGGAACCCGTGCTGCGCCGCCATCGACCAGACCATCCATAACGCCTCACGGACAATGTTCCCGGCCATCTTGGATTTACCGGCGGTCCGGTCCGCGAAGGTAATCGGAATCTCGCGCACCCGGTAGCCACGCAACCAAGTTTTATACGACAATTCGATTTGAAACGCGTAGCCGCTGCACCGGATTTCATCCAGCCCGATGACTTCCAGCACTTGCCTGCGAAAACATTTGAATCCGCCCGTCGGATCCATCACCGGTAAGCCAGTAATCAAGCGCACATACAGCGATGCGCCTTTGCTGAGCGCGAGGCGTTTCAACGGCCAATTCACCACTCGTGCCACACCACCGGTGTACCGGGAACCCAACACAAGATCAGCGGACTCAATCGCTTTCAGAAAATTCGGAATCTCTTTCGGGTCATGCGAAAAATCCGCATCCATTTCCATCACGAATGCAAAATCGCGTGCCAGCGCCCACTTAAATCCGGCAATGTACGCTGTGCCCAACCCTTGCTTGCCGGCGCGGCGCATCAAATGAATTCGCGGCTTCGTCTTTTGCATCGCCGCGACAATGTCACCGGTGCCATCCGGTGAACCATCATCCACAATCAGCACTTCCACTGTCGGCGATTGATTGAGCACCGCCGTAATAATCTCTTGGGCGTTTTCTTTTTCGTTATACGTCGGAATGATGACGAGTGTCTTATTCATTTCGTTACCTCTGTAAATCGCGGATTTGCCAACACAAGGCAGACACCTTGTTGAAACACCACCGGCCAATTTTCTTTTTGCATTTGCTGGACAATTTCTTTCACGCCGCGCAGAACCGGCACAGTGTACACCGCATCAATTCCCACCGGCAACTGCCCTTTGCGCCCATCTGGCAACGCGACCTCCTTTACGCCATATTCCATCACGACGTATTTCGCCTTCTCCAATCGGCAATCAAACCAAAACAACTCCGGCGGAATATGCGTCGGCACCGGCATATCATTATCCACACCGATATACCGGGCGCAATACGTCAACATGCTGCGCTTCGCGTTCTTCACGAGCCAATAAATCTGCTTCGGCACAATCACCACATCGTTCGTCGTCGTCCGCTCGTTGACAAACCGCATCGCCGCTTCCGCATCCACAGACGAGCGTTGCGTCCAAGTATCAATCTTCGTATCGAAATGTGTCAACGCGTCCTGCAACGTCATCCCGCCGAACACCGCACAGACCGCCACGCCCGGCAAGATGGCCGGTGCCCCAAGGCGTTTCGCGCCTTCGCCGAGCCACGTCATCGCACCGGCAAATCCAATCGCCAGCACCGGCAGAAAAATTGTCGCCGGATAAAAAAACAGCGGCACGTTGTTCAGTTTGCTGAACACGCCATACATTAACACCAGCAGCCAGACCGGGACCCAGATTCGCAATCGCCAATCCTTCACCGGTAAAAACAAAAACCCAACCCACGCAATCCGCAGCCACCAGTCCCACGATTCAATCCCCTCCAAACCAACCTTCGCCGGAGTGTTGAATCCAATATCCCAGACATTTCCCGCAAACCGTCCGATTTCTCCCGCCAGCGTCGGCCGCATCTCACTACCGGCAACGCTGGTCAATAAATGCACATGCGCCATCAACGGCGTCCAGCCGCGCAGCACCACATACCCCAACACAAACAACCCCGCATACGCCATCGC
>CAINDI010000089.1 GCA_903847335.1 uncultured Verrucomicrobiota bacterium
CAGATTGCCAAGAGCGTGTTCGTCTATCTCGGCATTCCGTTTCTAGCCGGCATCACCAGCCGGTACGTTGGATTGAAAACTAAAGGCCGCGACTGGTATGAGAGACAATTCATTCCGCGCATCAGTCCAATTACTTTAGTTGCATTGCTGTTCACCATTCTTGTGATGTTCAGTCTCAAAGGCGACCGGATCGTTCGCATTCCGCTGGACGTACTACGCATCGCGGTGCCGCTGTTGATTTA
The DNA here is from genome assembly GCA_903847335.1 of uncultured Verrucomicrobiota bacterium. Lineage (GTDB taxonomy): Bacteria > Verrucomicrobiota > Verrucomicrobiia > Palsa-1439 > Palsa-1439 > CAINDI01. The sequence goes on from CAINDI010000089.1 coordinate 243, forward strand.
CTTCGTCGTGATGTTTCTCGTCAGCTTCTGGCTCGGCAAGAAAATCGGCGCGGGCTATGCGAAAACTGCAACGCTGTCATTCACTGCCGCCAGCAATAACTTCGAGTTAGCTATCGCCGTCGCCATTGCTGTATTTGGGATTAACTCCGGTGCCGCCTTTGCCGCCGTCATCGGCCCGCTCGTAGAAGTACCGGCACTGATTGGCTTGGTCAATGTCTCGCTCTGGTTGCGCCGGCGAACTGACGTTTGTACATCGACTTCGCGTGCTTAGAAGTTCAGTCCGGCGCGCAAGCCAAACGTCAACGGCGTGCCGCTTTCGCCAAGCAAACCCGACCGGCCATTCGGATATTCAAACGCAATCGGGACATAGTGCGTGTCGAAGGCGTTATTGATCCAGCCTTCTGCAAACCAGTGGTGACCACGGAAACCGGCGCGGAAATTGGCCAGACTATAGGCGCTTTGCGAGGCGGTGTTAGCCGGGTTGTAATAGTAGTCGCCATACACGACGACTTCGGCGCGAGCGTAAACCTCCGCAGCTTTGCAGACTTGCCACGTGTATTGCGAGCCGGCATTCGCGGTGAATTCCGGGGCATAGATCAGATGATTGCCGCCGACATTGGCGGCGGTGTTGTTACCATATGCGTCGGTGCGGATCGCAGTCGCACCACTAAGGAAGCGCGCATCGGTGTAACCGCCACCACCGAAGATGTCCCAGCCGGCCACCGGACGCAGGTTGAGTTCCAATTCGACACCTTTACTGTCTGCGTTACCGGCATTCGCGATGTAGTATTCAGTTCCCATCGGCAAGTTTAACTGGAGGTTGCGCCAATCGATGTAAAAAATGTCAAAGTTTAACGTGAGCCGGTTGTTGAGCCATGAGGTTTTGGTGCCAAGCTCGTAATTCCAACTTGTCTCCTGACCGTAGGCTTCGCTGGCGGGACTGGGTGACGTGGGATTGAATCCACCGGCTTTATAACCGCGACTGATCGTGGTGTACACCATCGCATTGCTGGTGATCCGGTAGTCGAGACCGAATTGCGGCGTGATTGCGGAGTAATCCTTACTCGGACTAGTCGTCACGGTCGGACTAATCGCGGGTGAATACGATGTCGTTAAATTCGCCGCTTTGTTTTCGTAATCGCCGCGAAGTCCGGCAATGAAATCGAGTTTGTCGCAGATCGTCAAGGTTGTCCGCGCATATGCGCCGACACCGACATCGTCCAAGCGAGCCAGCGGTGAAGTCGCACTCACCGGAAACGGAATAAAGGGACTGAGGACAAACGGTTCATAATTATTCACAGCATCTTGCTGGTAATTCTGCGTGAAGATGAAAACACCGGATTGCCATTTCAGTTTGAGATTATCCCCCAATGTCACCGGCGCATCTTTCGCCGAGGCAAACCGGAACTCCTGAGTGAATTGGAAATCCTTTTCACTGTCATCGCGAGTGCCCACGGGCGCTGGCGTCGGGTCGTAGGCTAGCTCTGTGAAGTCGCGAGTTTTCCACCAAACGAAACCGGTAATCATCGAGAAGTCGACGACCGTGCCGCGCCGATTGACGAGCAATGTCGGCGCAATGACGTCGCGATGCGCAAAGCCATTACCGGTATGATTGACGTGATGCGGGTCGGTGCGGACTGAATTAAGATCGCCGAGCGCGTAATCGCCATCGCGGTCATGCTCACCGGACAAAATGAATCGCACCTCCCATGTCTCTACCGGTACCCACGCCAGTTGCAATTTACCGAAGAATGCTTCGTGACCGTCCAAGAAATTACCGGTGGCATCATTCTTTGTGTACCCGTCACGCGCCGAGTAGCCGCCTGCTAAACTCAACCCAAGTTGATTCGTGAGCACCGGACCGGAGACAGCGAATTGTTCGTCCCGAAAATTGTAGTTACCGTATTCGGTATCCACCGACGCCCGCCAAGCATCGAGCGACGGCCGACGGCTGGTGAGATTAATCAAACCGCCGATTGTATTGCGGCCGTATAACGCTCCTTGCGACCCACGCACAAATTCAATCTGTTCCATATCAACCAACTCAATATTCGAGGAATTCGCATTTAATTGCGGCACGCCATCCATGTAGGTCGTGACGCCGGGATTGTTCGGACTGGAACCAACGCCACGGAAATAGGGATTACTGAGATGCCGCACGCTAAATTCATTTGGAAACACGTTGGGTGCATAAATTGATGCGTCTTTCATCGAGCGGATGTCGGCGTCGTCAATCGTCGCGCCAGTGACCGCCGTCACGCTAACCGGCACCGATTGTACCGCTGACGGCTCTTTTTCAGCGACCACTGTGATTGACGGCAATTGAATCGGTGCCGTGTTGGTTGTCTGTTGCGCTAACGCCGCGCCCGACAAAATAACAATCAATAAAGACAATATTGCGAATATGATTTTCATACGAAAATTCTCTCCCCTGAGTTAGCGCGCTTTCGTACATGATTGCGACTCATTGTGCAAGATGACAATCGCAAGTTGCGGCCTTTTTTCCCAAGATTTCAGCCCGGTGATTCCACGTGTCACGACAGAGGCAGACATTGAAGCCCGCCCCGCCGGGCGGTTCGATGTCATACTGGGCGTATAACTCAGCGATCCGGTCCCGAACCTGCCGGTAGTAATCCAGACCGGGCGCTGCCGTCTTCCCCAAGACCGGCCGGCCGTGCGGCATCCAGATCGAGACAATCGGCACAATGCCCCGCTGAGCGAGATACTCCGCCCCGGCAAGAAAACTCTCCAGCGGTTCAACGCCCACGACGAACGAACTACACGCCTTGTTCGGACCAAATTTTTCGGCGATGTGTTGCAATGTGTCGAGATGCCGTTGGCGTCCGGTCAATCGCGACTTACCGGGACAGATTTGGCGTGCCAGATTTTCGTCCCAAACCTCAATGTCACACGCCACGCGATCCGCACCGGCAGCAAAGAGGTCATCGATCGCGACCGGGTCGGATGGCGGCGTGGTGAAGATCACAATTTCGCCGGGAATCTTGTCGCAGCCGGTCACCGAATCGATGGCATTAAGCACCGCGATCACTCGATCGCATTCCGCTTGTGGATTCATCGTGGACCCACCGGTAATCTGGACGTGTTTGGCGACCTTCTCGGTGTTCACCGCATGCTCCACGACTTCGGCGACATCGCGCGGAGTCGGAAACGCCGGTTCGGCTTGCCCGGCGCGAACCTGTTGTTCCGTGTACCCGCCCGTGTGGCAAAACTGACAGGCCAGCCCCGCTTGCGCATACTCGCACGACCAGAGATAGGCAAACGACAACACATCCACGCCTTGCAACACGCCCGTCCCGCGAAACGGCCGGCCGTTCGACGTCTGCTGCTCATAAAACCGGGTCGCCGGTGGAAAGCTGACCTCTGTGACAAACTCATCGTGATAAGCCAAGTACGCTTGCCCGCTCTCGCCCAGTCGTAGATTGAATGGCGACCGCGGGCCAACCGCCGCCAGATGAACCACAATGTTGCCCGGCAACAGCAGGCAACTACATTCCAGCGGATCGGGTGACAGGCGATGCGTCCGGCCCAGTTGTTCGTAAACGTCAGCCGACGGGACGTTGATACCGTTGGTAATCAGCAGGACTTTGAGTTCCAGTGCGTCGAGGTCTTTACCGTTGACTTTGAATTTGCGCAGACTCATATGCACTATTGTGCATATATCCACAACCGCCACAAGCGTTTTGTGCGGGTTACTTCGGGAGCTGATCGAGACGGAAACAGCAGCAGCCTAACTCCAGGACGTTTTTGTTGGCGGGCAACTGATTCTTGAGCGTGGCGGTGACGACGTGCAGGCGTTGCTTGCCCTGTGGTTCCATCTCCAGCAGTCCGGCCTCTCGCAGAATCCGCAGATGCTTGGAGACGTTGTACTGCGAGATCTTCAGCCGCCGGGCGATTTCGCAGACGCCCAACGGTTCATCCGCCAACAGCCGGACGATCCGCAGGCGGTGAATCTCGCCCAACGCTTTCAAAATCGGAATGCACTTTGTTCCAGTCATCGCCGGCAAGATAGCCGAGTTCCTATTCGTTCCGCAAGGCCGGCAACAACGGACCGCGCAACGCCACCCAAGCCGCCAGCCAACACCACCCCAGCCCGCCCACCATCAACGCGATCAACGTCGCCACCGGCACACCCGCACCGTGCTGTGGCCATACCGCCACCAACGCCGTTGCCACGCCCAGCCCCACGCCGAGCACCACCAGCAACCAATGCTCGCAGAGCACGAGCCAACGCAACGTCCGCCGCTCGAACCCGACCGCCTGCAACAGCGCCAGCTCGCCGCGCCGCTCCAGCACGTTTCGCAACACCACAATCCCCAGCCCGACACTGCCGAGCAACAGCCCGAGGCCGCCGAGCGCCTGAAAAATTCCAAGATACGTATTCTCCACTGCCTGAAACTCCGCCAACCGCCGCCACGCCGGCACGACTTCGAGTCCGCGATTCTGCAACCCGCGCGACAATTCCTCCGCCACTGCACCGGCGCGCGCCAACGGCGCATCAATCAAAAACACCCGGTACCCCGCCGTCGCCGGGAACCGCTCGACAAAATTCTTCTCCGAAATCACCAGTCCGCCCTGCAACACCGAACTTGCCAGCACCTCCACGATCCGAATCGTAAATGTCTGCCCGCGTTCGTCCGTGTACGCCAACGTCTCGCCCAATTTTTTCCCAAGCGACCACACCACCGTCTGCTCATCGCCAATCGCCGGCACCGCATCACCGGACTGTTCCAACAACTCCCACGTCCCGCCGAAGGCTTTCCGCTTTGCCAACTCTTCCGGCTTCACGCCCAACAACCGCGGCTGCTGCGCCCGGTTCAAATTCAAACAACTCGCGTCATCACCGTCGCGCACACGCACCGGCAACACAACCACATTCGTCATCACCTCGGCCGCCAACCCGTACAGTTCCCGCCCCACCGCACTGTTCAAGTCGTCATACACCGGCAGTGTCGATTGCGCATAAAGCGCAAACCCGCCCGTCCCCGGCGCATCCGGCCGCGCGTCCTGACGAAACGCGTTGACCGCGACGAGCAGGAACACCCCGCTCGCCAGCACGCCGATCACCGTCAAACTCCGCCCCCGCCGCCGCGCCGCGTTGCGCCGTCCGAGTTGTTGTAGGCCGACTCTGCGAGTCGGCGCCAATCGACTCAACCACCACTGGCAAAACCCAATCCCGGCAATCAACAAACACGCTCCCGCGCCAAAAAACGCCTCCGCATTTCTCATTGGCAACAGCGCCACGCCACCAACACCGGCCACCACACCCAACCACAAGCCCCACCGTCGCGAACGCGGCAGCGACAGCTCGCCACCGCCCGCCAGCAACTCCACCGGCGCGCGCCGCATCTGCCGGCGTTGCACGAACAGCATCGCCAGA
>CAINDI010000090.1 GCA_903847335.1 uncultured Verrucomicrobiota bacterium
CTAATCGCGCTGGTCAAACCGCAATTCGAAGCCGGTCGGCAAGATGTCGGCAAAGGCGGCGTGGTGCGCGATGCCGGCGTTCACGAGCGTGTGCAAGCGGAAGTGATTGATTTTGCCACCGGCAAGCTGGGACTCCATTTAATCGGCCGGTGTGAATCACCGTTACTTGGACCTGCCGGTAACAAGGAATTTCTAGTAGGATTCACCCAGCCATGAAATCGCGTCTTCCCAAAACTATCGGCATCGCCGGTAACCCAGCCAAGCCGGCGACTCGGGCACGGTTGCTGGAATTGCTCAGCTTGCTGGCGGCGAATAAAGTCACCGCGTTACTCGACCACGACATGGCGAAACTCGCCGGGCGTACTGGAAAAGATTTGCCGGGACTCGCGAAAAAAGCGGATATGATTTTTGTGTTTGGCGGCGACGGCACGATGCTGCGGGTCGCGCGGGAATTAGGCAATGCAGAGACGCCGTTACTCGGCATCAACCTCGGCAATCTCGGTTTTTTGACGAGCGTGCGCGGCGACGACCTACCGGAAGCAACCCAGCAAATCTTGGCTGGTAAATTTCAAGTGCAGCCCCGGTTTCGGATTGAAACCGTGTTGCGGCGGAATGGCCGGCGCGTTGAGAGTCATCTGGCGCTCAATGATGCGGTAATTTCACGCGGAACTTTTTCACGAATTGTCCGGTTGCGAGTGACAATTGATGATGTGCTGTTGACGGAATATCTGTGCGACGGAATGATTTTTGCAACGCCGACCGGTTCGACTGCCTATTCGCTGAGCGCCGGTGGGCCGATTCTGTTACCGGAAGCGCGGGCGTACATCTTGACACCGATTTGTCCACACGCGTTGAGTAACCGACCGGTGGTGGCCGGAGAAGATTCGATTGTGCGCTGCCAAGTGGCAAGCGCGGCTGGGAAGTTGTTGTTGACGATTGATGGGCAGGTGCAAGTGCGGATGCAAGTTGGCGATGAAATCGAAATCCGCAAATCGCGGCATGTAGTTAGATTGGTCAGTCCGACCGGGCAGACTTATTTCGATGTGCTACGGCAGAAACTAAAATGGAGTGGAGCGAATGTCTAAGACAATGAAATCGTCCGCAGTAAAAATTGCGGCGTTGCTAAAACCGGAAGTAATTAATTTAAATTTACAGTCACAAACCAAACCGGAGGCGCTACGCGAAGTGGCTGGGCTACTAGGAAAACGTGTGGCGAATTTCGAGGTGTTCTTTGGCGAAATTCTCGACCGTGAACGAATCAGCAATACTGCGCTCGGTCACGATGTCGCGATTCCACACGCTCGCACTGAGCAGTGTAGCGAAATTTTGATTGCTGTCGGACGGAGTGCCGCCGGTGTAAATTTCGAAGGCGAGTCACCGGTCCGCTTGGTCTTTCTCATCGGCACACCTAAGCAAATGGTCGCTGAATATCTCCGGCTCGTTGGTAACTTGGCGCGTTTGCTCCGGCAAGACGCACTCCGCGAAAAACTCATCACCGCTCCGGACGCCGCCACTTTTATCACGCTGCTGGAGACCGCCGAGACGAGCGGCACAGCCTGACCAATTCCGTCAACTTTGCGAGGGCTGGGCTTCGACTTTCTTGCTAGGCGCGAGTAGCTCGGCAACATGCTCTTGCACTTCGGCGAGCTGATCCAATCGCAGATGCGGGTCCGGTACTGTGAACGACTCGCCGCTTTGCGCATGCTCGTAAATTAATAATTCGTTACCCGCTGCATCGGCAACAGTATCGCGATGTTTGAGGAGTTTTTTTCGTTCCAACATCACCGCCAAGATATACCGGGCCGCCGCATGGCTGGGATCAGTGGACTCGACTAATTTCCGCAGCAACGTTTCGGCATTTTCTTTCTGGATTGCTTCCGGTGGTGGCGGCGCCGGCATTTTAAATTCGCCCTGCCAGTACGACAATACGCTGGTCCGCTCTGCCGCCGGGAAACAGGTAACACACAAATCCCGACGCACATAGCCTTCTGGCGTCAGTGCGAGCAAGGTGTGGTAAGCTTGTTTATCTGCGAATGCTTGCCGGCAGCCAGTGCAACCACTCGACCTCGGCTGGATGTCCCATTCAGTCATATTTCCTTAAATCTCCAGTGATTGGATAGTTTTTGAGTTGTAACGAAAAGATGCATGGTGTGTTTTACTTGCCGATGGCTGGTAATTTGTCGAGGATTTTTCGGACAGCTTTCGAGAGAGTGATGGCGGTATATGGTTTTTGAATAAAGGCAACACCGGGGTTGAGTGCGCCGCAGGCTTCGGCGGTGCCGGCGCTGTAACCGGAGGTAAATAAAACTTTTAGTCCGGGATGATCACGTTGAACGGCATTCGCCAATTCTTGTCCGCCCATTTTCGGCATGACCACATCGCTGACAATCAATTGGATTTCGGTAATTTTTTCTTGAAGCTGCTGGAGCGCTTGTTCGCCAGTGGCGGCGGTGAGCACGCGATAGCCAGCTTCTTCCAACATCTGGGTCGTAATCTCGCGAACCGCCGTATCGTCGTCGACCAGTAAGATGGTTTCAGTTCCGCGAGCCAACTCGGTTTGCGGCGCAGCGCCGGTGGCGACGCTAGCGGTTTCAGTCATTTCTGGTAAATAAATCCGGAAAGTGGTTCCTTTTCCGACAGCGCTCTCGACGACGATATGACCGCCGCTTTGCTGGATGATTCCGTAGGAAATCGCCAATCCCAAGCCGGTTCCTTGGCCGACCGGTTTGGTGGTAAAAAATGGTTCGAAAATTCTTGCCTTCACTTCGCCGGTCATCCCGCTACCGGTATCGCTGACGGTCAGCACCACATAATTGCCGGGAGTGATTTGCGAGCCAACGGCGGCGACCGGCTCCTTGAGGGTGATGTTGGCGGTTTCAATCCGCAACTGACCGCCGCGTGGCATTGCATCGCGGGCATTGACGACGAGATTGATGATGACTTGCTCGATTTGACCGGGGTCGGCTTTGACCGGTCGCACTGCGCCGTAGAGATATTTCAACTCAATGTCCGCCCGAATCAGTCGACCCAGCATTTTCTGCAGGTTCGCCACTGTTTGTGTCAAATCGAGTGCTTGCAGTTCCACTACTTGTTTGCGACTGATGGTGAGCAATTGGCGGACGAGCGTCGAGGCGCGCTGTCCGGCATCAGTCATTCGATTAACGTTTTTGTAAAGCGGATCGGACGGCTTCAATTTCTTTAACGCCAACTCGCCGAAGCCTAACACCACACAGAGCAAATTATTAAAATCATGGGCGATACCGGTAGCCAGAGTGCCGACGACTTCCATCTTTTGAGATTGGCGCAGCTGCACTTCCAATTTCTGTTTCTCGGTAACATCGATTCCAATTCCGCCGAGGTACCGGTGGCCGTGTTGATCGGTGAAAAAAAACTTAGTGCATTGCCATTGCCGCACTACCCCAGCTGCGCAGTTGGTTGTTTCAGTGAACTGGACCGGCATTTGAGTCGCATAAACCTTCTTGTCGTTCTCTTCAATTCCCGGCACCACCTCCGGTGGCCAAACCTCAGCCGCTGTCTTGCCAAACCAATTACACAGTAAAACATTATGGTTGATCTCAAACGCTTTATTTAAATAAACATACCGGCCGCGTTCGTCCTTCGCCCAGACGATCGCCGGCGCATTCATCATAAAGGCTTGGAACTGCTCCGTCGCCGCCCGCGTGGCACTCTCCGCGTGCCGCTGGCTGAGAATCCGGCTGATAAAATCAGCGGCGACTTGCAACAATTTCGTATCCTCTTCCTTCCAATCCTTGGACATCCGCTCATTCCCAAAACCCAAAAAGCCGAGAAGTTGATTTCCACTCAACAGTGGCAGCAAGAGCAACGCCTTGCCGGCTAATTTTTGTAAACTGTCACCATCCGCAAGTGCCGCCGGTGGTAATTTCCCCGTATTGATGAGTTTGACAATCGCGCCGGTCTTGAGTGAATCCAACGTCCAGTTCCAGTCGCTGGTCGGTCGATTTTTAAACTGAGCCTGCCGGTGGCTCTCGCCTTCGCGGCACCACTCGTGAGTGTTGTCCAGCGCCTTTCCGCCGGCACGCAATTGAAAGACAAACGCGCGATCCACACCTGAAAACTGGCCCAGCTCCGCTAAGGAAGCGTCGAGCGCCGCATCAAAATCGGACGTCGCAAAGCGCATGGAAATCGCCGCGATGTGGCTTTCAAACTTCAGCCGGTGGCGCGTATCCACCTCGGCGAGTTGCCGGAGCTTATCTTTCCGCCAATATTCCAACGCAAATTGCACATCGGCTACAACTTCTTCTAACAATTGAATTTCGGGACGCTGGAATCGCTCGTGTTTTTCCGCATACAACGTCAGCATGCCACTGACCGCGCCGTTCCGGAAGAGTTGCATTGCCGCCGCAGAACCAAAACCGGCCGCCTGCGCGGCCGGTGCCCACTGGGACGCGCGCGCATCGGTGGTGATGTTATTGCAAATAAAATTCCGCTTCTCGCTCATCGCGCTGCTGGCGGGGCCGGGACTATTCTGGGACGCCTCCACCGTGCTGCTGAGAGGCTGAACTAATTCCTTAGGTTCACCAAATTGCGCCACCGGTAGAATCTGGTGAGCACCGGTGTCGTGGCTTCCGAACCACGCCAGCTTGAAGCCGCCTTGCTCGACAAGAATGCGACAAACCTCCGTCAAAAGCTCCGGTGCAGACGGGGCTCGCACGATGACTTGATTGATGCGGCTTAACACTAAATACAACCGGTTGAGCCGGCGAATCTGGTCATCGGCTTGGTGTTTGTAGAGCGCAATCTCGATGACGACTTTTAGTTCCCGGTCCTCGAACGGCTTAAGAATGTAGCCGAATGGCTCAACCAATTTCGCGCGCTGTAAAGTCGCTTCTTCCGAGTACGCCGTGAGAAAAACGATGGGCCGGTGAAACTGTTTGCGGATTTCTTCGGCGGCGGTGATGCCGTCCATTGCGCCTTGCAACCGGATATCCATCAACACTAAGTCCGGCCGGTGCTGTCCAGCGAGTTCAATCGCCCGCTCACCGGTAGCGGCGATACCCACCACTTCATAGCCGTGCGCAACCAACCGCTGTTGAATATCCATCGCGACGATGGATTCATCTTCCACAATCAAAATGCGCCGTTTATTCATGAATCTGCTCGCCTTCCAAATATCAGACGGAAGGTTGTTCCGCTACCGGATTCGTGTTCCAACACACCGCCGAGTTGTCCAGCCAAGGTGTGCACCAACTGCATTCCGAGGGATGCCAGTTGCGCCGGTGCTTGTTCACTCGTAAATCCGACTCCATCGTCCGCCACGCACAACATCAGCCGGCCATCCGCGATGTGTTGCAGTGTGACCACAACCTTACCGGCGCGTCCGGCGGGGAACGCGTGCTTCAATGCGTTCGTCACCAATTCCGTAATCAGTAAACCACACGGAATCGCGGACTCCAAATCAAGCGCGACGGCCGTCACCTCCGGTACCAGTTGAATCCGCCCAGCGACCGCGCCATAGGAATTCGCCAGATGAATGCACAAGTTTTTGACGTACACGGCGAAATCAATTTTCGACAAATCCCCGCTTTGATACAAACTCTCATGCAGCAATGCCATGGAGCGAATACGTTCCTTGGTATCATTCAGCGCGGCGGTAACGACGGGATTCGTCGTCTGCCGGGATTGGAGATTGAGCAGGCTGGTGACAATTTGTAGGTTATTTTTCACCCGGTGGTGAACTTCCCGCAACAACGCTTCCTTCTCATGCAACGACGCTTGGATTTTTTCGGTGGCCAGCTTGCGCGCCGTGTTGTCACGGAAAGCCACCACAGCGCCGGTGATCTCCCCGGCTTCGTTGCGCACCGGCGTGCTGGTGTAATCCACCGGAAAACTGGAACCATCTTTGCGCCAGAACACTTCGTTATCAACGCAATGCACCTCCCCATCATTCAAGGCCGCGTAGATAGGGCATGCTTCATGAGGATAGAATGTCCCATCGGCCCGATGGTGATGGATGAGTTGATGCTGCGGTTTCCCAATGATTTCGGCCGACGCGTAGCCGAGGAGTTGGGCGGCGACTGGATTGACAAAGGTGGTAATTCCATTGGCGTCCAATCCATAAACACCTTCGCCGACAGAATTCAACAGCAGTTCGGTGTAGCGAGTCGTTCGTTGCAATTCCACCTCGGCTTGGCGTTGCGCGGTGATATCTCGAAACGACCAGAGCCGTCCAATCTGCCGGCCATCAATCTTGACGATATTCGTGTAGCGTTCGAAAACTCGGCCATCTTTGAATTGCAGCGTATCAAAGCGTTCGATTTCAGAGGAATATAAACTCTGCACATCCCGGAAGAATTCCTCCGGATTAACCAGCTGCTGAGTGCTGTGTTGGAGCATTAACTCGTCGCGCCCGGTCTGTAGCAACTCGTCCGGCAGGCGCCACAACTTCGCGAACTGCGAATTGGTTAAGAGAACTTGACCGCGCCCATCAACCAAGAGAATCCCGTCGGCGGTCGCCTGTAAAACCGCTGCCAAACGCGCTTCGCTCTGGCGCAATTCGGCATTCAAGCTTTTTGCCAGTTGCCGGGCTTTGAGCCGCGACTTGACTAAATCGAAAACAAACCACACCAACCACATACCACCACTGACACTGCCAAAAAGTTTCAACCAGAGTTGGAGGAAATCCAGAGTGGAAACCGGCCTGATGGTTTTTGTAAATTGCAGAGTCCATTCGCGCCCGGCTGAAACAATGTGGCTGTGACCGGTTAAGTGTGCCGCGCCGACCGGCACTTGGTTGGTAGTCGATTGACTATCATAAAGCAAGGCTTCCGGTGTGAAAGCGTCACCGTCGAAGACCTCCAACCGGATTTGACGGTCACTGGTTAATCCCCAACCACCTAAAATGCCCTGCATTAAATCCCGCATCCGGTACGGACTGTAAACCCAACCCAGAATTGCAGCCCGGCGTTGGTCAACGGTTTCAATCGGCATTCCCGGCCGGTACACCGGCACAAACATTAACGTCCCCGCTTGCACATCTTCGCCAGTCTCTTGCACCAACTTCACTTTACCGGTGAGTGCGGGAGCATCTTGGTCGCGCGCCCTTTCCAGCGCCGTCTGGCGGACGGGTTCGCTCAGCAAGTCATAGCCGATGGCGCGAAGATTCCGGTTCATCAACGGTTCTAAATAGACAACCGGGCTGTAAACCTCGCGGTCGCCCGCCGGCCATACTCGAAAGTCGGGATATCTATCGGCACGAATCTGCTGAATATTTTGCGCTAACTCCGCGCGCGGAATCAGCAATGCAAAGCCAAATCCCTGAATCCCCGGTAGACGCTGTTCGATTCTCTGCCGCTCGGCGAAATGCCGCCATTCTTTATGGGTAATACCTTTCGCATTCCCAAAAAACGCCGCGCCGCTGCGGAGAATCTGCTCGTGGGCGCTCATCCGATCGATAATCTTGCCTCGAAGTTCCTGGCAGTCGAAGTTGAACTCGCGTTGCGCCGCCGCGTTGACCACCGGCTTCGTATAATAGACCGCGAGAGCGCCGGTAATCAGTGCGACTAAAATTCCAACGGCCAGAAAGCCAATCAGTCGCCGAGTTGTGAAGCCAATCTTATTCATTAGAAGTCTACCGGTGTAATTTCATGAGACCTGAGAAAACAGTGCCGACCGAAGACTGCCTTATTTGAATAAATCTAAGCAAGATTAAAAATCCTTTCCACTGACAGAGATAGGTCAGCTCGTTTGTGAGGGGATGACGTTCGATATAAATCTATTTTATAGTCAGAGACTTAGAATAAATCTTTAGAAATATTACTTCGGTCATTTGACATAATTAAATTATGTGGCAATTTAGTTCAAATTTGAATCCGCGATGATTCAATGACTAACCAAGTTTGTTTTCCCTCCCCGTTGAGGATTGTGTAGTTCGATTGTGAGTGCGTCAGGTTATGACACTTGATGACTCTTAGGTGAGTACCTCTAATCACCAGTTTACCAAACCCGGAAGAATTCCGGAAAATAATCATTCATGATTTCTCGTCGGTCGACATTGTGTCTGCTGACGAGATTGGAAAATTCTTAAACTAATAGAGGGAAAATGAAAACTAACTATCGTTTAGCAATCAGTTTGATCGTGTTGACCAGTATCGCAGCCAACGGTTACGCCACGTTAATCAACGAATCGGCGACAACTAAGTTACAGCCTACCGATTTCAAATCGACGCTCGCCTTAGGGCTATTTGATGCGAGCTTAGGACAATTGAATGACGTCCAAATCACTGTAACCGGTGAGTTGGTTGGGGGCCTACAGTCTGTCAACGGGAATGACGGGGAAGATAATAGCTACGGTCAAGGAACCGCGACTTATACCCTCAGTCAAACACTGGATATTTTTCAGGGTGCCCGGACAATGTTGACCATGTCCGATGTGACAACCAAGACTGTGAATCTCCAAGGGTTGTCAAATTCTGAAGGCGACCAAGGAAATCAAATTCAGGCGGTCAATGACACCAATTTCAAAGTCTATGACTTCACCGCGGCGAGTGACCTTTCCCAATACATCGGCAAAGGGCGTGCGATATTTACAATCAACGCCACATCGTTGAGTAGCGATTTGACAGCGGTTGCCCCCAAAGGTGTAAATCTCAATACCTACTCTCTCGCCAATGCAACCATCGCAATCGCCTATACTTATTCACCGCTTGCAAACGGAGACCATAATTCTGGTGATGGTGAAGACGGAAACTCCGGGAATAAATCGCAGGGGAATACGGTAGCATCAGTCATATCTGTTCCTGAGCCAAGCACCGGAACAATCATTCTTTTAGGGCTAGCATTTTTTGGATTGGTCGCAATTCGTCGGCGGATTTCCAAAATGTAAATATTCAGTCAAGGCTGAGTTATTTACTTAGCCAGCAATGCGACTGGGCGGGCTCGACGAATCGACCGTGCGGGTTGCTCATCTAGTAAAAAATGGAAAAAGGCATCTTCTTTGTTCGCGTGGTCTTCAAAGTTGTTTAGAAATCCCATTAACGCTTTCCACAACATTCCTGCATCAGCCGGTAAATCGTATTTCTTTAATAGGCGATCCAATTGCTGAAGTTGCTTGAGAAGACGCTTATGCTCCACCTGAAATTTCGCCACTTGATTAGCAATCTTGCGTTTAGGCTGCGTCGCTAATAATGGCTTGAATACCTTGGCCTCTTCATAGGCAAAATGCTTCAGAATCGCCTTATTACTCAGCACGGTAATGGCTTGGGATGCTTTTTGGGCATCGGCTTTTGATTTACTGACAAACATCCGCGCAATCGCAGTTGTAAATTGGGAGAGGAGTTCGTGATCTTCAACTGCCAGCTGGAGGACAGTATCGTGAAATTCTGCAGAATTCATTATGCCTTATCCATAAATGGCATTCGGAATGTTGTCAAGACAGTCGGCAAATTGTCTTTGAACGAAAATCCATTACCCGTTGTCAAAAGAAGCGAAACTCGGTTGTATGCGAACCACGGCGCGTGACGCTCTTCTCCTGGCTCACTCGCGTGTGTAATGAATTACGGTTTATCGCAAACAACCGAGTTTTTCTTTTTCCCAGCCGCAGTGATTGTTTCACAGATGTTACTTTAATGACGCCGGTTTGTCGTACTTCCACACCATGATTCGCTCGTTGTAAAAGAATGTGAGTTTCGGTTGCTTGCGAACCCAACGGCAGGCCGTTGCCACAGTGTCAAGCGTCCTCGCAAACGCTTCTACACCTTCCCGGTGGCCGCTGCCAATCGCAGGCAACCGAAGCTCACCGGTGACGTTGCGCTATTCATCACCAAGGCGTATATTCGACGCGTGAGGGTTTAAAATATGATTTTCGGTTACTTGCGACTCAAACGGTAGTGATTACCATCTCACCTAAACCTCACCAGGTAGTCGCTTCCAATCGCAAGTAACCGATTAAATAGAACAGCGGCAGGCCATCCCTCGCCTACCGCTGTTCCATCTCAACCAACCATCACCATCTCACCCAAAAATATTTTACCTTACGAATACCGGACGACTAGAACTCCCAAACAAATCGCTCCCAGAATAATAAATGCCAAAATTACCATCACAGCTCGGGTATCAGATTCTTGGCTAACCATGTTTAACCTCACGACGCGCTCGCAATCGCGGTTTCCTTATCGGCAATGGTTCCCGACACAAAAAATTGCGGTGTAAATGTAAATCCAAAACAGCGATCGATTTGAAGTTGATACCCGCCCGACTCGCCGCGCAACACACAACGCTGACCGGCGATTAATTGTACCGGAGAAACAAATGAAAACGGCTGGCCAATCGGTTCGCGCGCCAGCGTGTCCGCCGCCGGAAGCTGAATATCCGCCACCGCATAAACCTCATCCTCAATGCTCAGTCTATAATTCATCGTTCCTTTCTGGAGAACTAGCGGTAGGCCACTTCGACCTACCGCTATTCTGCCTCAACCTCACCAAGTCTCACCTTTCACCTCACTTAAATCCTTTAACTGTCACAACCATAGTCCATCGCTCTAAAACAACAATCGGGTGAAGTGTGTATTTATTGCTAAGGGAAACTACCGACACCATTCCGTCCGTCATTTTTGTTGCGTAAATCGCCGGCAACTATAAGATGCCCGGTAAGCTCTGCCACGCTCACACATGAAAAAATTCCTAATCATCGCCGCCATCGCCGGCGCAACCGCTTGTAACCGGTCGCCTTCAAAAAACTTCGAGACCGGTGTCGACTATTTCAAAAACGATGACTTCGCCCGCGCTGCCGGCTATTTCGAGCAAGCGCTCAAAACCGGCATTCCTACCGCGCAAGCTTGGAATTTCCTCGGCGCAAGCCGACTCCAAACCGGCGACACCGAAGCCGCCATCGCCGCCTTTCAAGAAGCACTGAAACTTGATGCTGGTCACTCCGCTGCCCGATACAACCTCGCCGCTGCCTACTTGGAAGCTAAGCAGCCTGCGCAAGCCATTCCCCTACTCCGGCAACTCGCCCAAGCCGCCAACTGTCCGCCCAGCGTCCACCGGCAACTCGGCTACGCCTATCTCCAAACCAGCGACTGGCTCAAAGCCAAACAATCTTTCGAAAAAATTCCTGACCAGAATACTGCCGAGATTCAGAACGACCTCGGCGTCATCGAAGCGCATCTCGGCAACGCCAAGCTCGCAAAAACTCATTTAGAAACTGCCACCCGCCTCGACCTCCAACACGCCACCGCCCGGCAAAACCTCGCCATTCTCGAGCAGTATTACCTCCCGAAACCAGTTACCGCCGCCAAGCCAGTCGAACCTGTCGCTGCTCCGGCGAAGCTACCGGAACCACCACCGCTCACCGCAACTCCGCTCCAAGTCACACCGGTCGTCGAAACACCAAAAACACCCGTTGCCGCACCGGTCGCGCCGCGTCGCGTACCGGTGACAATCGCCGCACTCAAAGCCGGTGACCGCGCCATCGCCAAAACATTTTTCAACGACGGCATCGCCCAACAGCAACAAGCCAAATTACCGGCCGCCATCGCTGCCTACGCCAAAGCCATCGCCACCGACCCGACCTTTGCCCAAGCCTATTACAATCTCGCCATCGCTTATTTGAATGCCAGCCAATCGGAAAAAGCGCTCGACAACTACGAGCTAGCGATTGCCGCCCAACCCGATTTCCGTGATGCCCGGTTCAACTATGCGATTCTCTTGCAGCAACAAGGATTCATCGTGGACGCGTTGGCACAATACGAAAAGATTTTGGAATTGAATCCGAACGAGCCAGCCGTCCGCCTCACCGCTGCGACGCTATACGCTCGCGACCCGGCCACCCGCGCCAAAGCCCGACAACATTACGACGCCTACCTGCGCCTCGTTCCGAATTCTCCCATGGCGCGCGACATCCGCGATTGGCTCGAAAAGAACCGGTAGGTCTATCGCGCCTTTTGTGAATTTTCCGCCGGTCGTAATGCCATCCAAGCTTCCGGGTGATTGACCGGATTTGTGATAGGGAGAAATTCGAGTGCGCTGTACACTCCATGCGCATCGCGTGTCTTCAATATCCAAGTCGTTACCGTGCTATGCTCGGGATGTTTGAGAGCGAACTGCACCATTGCCCGGCCGATTCCTTTTCCCCGGTGCGCCTCGTCAACAACCACATCGCAAAGATAGCCAAAGCGTGATTTGTCTGAAACGACTCGTGCGTAGCCGATCTGGAGTCCATCCGGCGTAAACGCACCAATCACCAACGCTGAATTCCTCGCCTGATGCTCAACGACTGCGCGTACGACTCCCGGCTGCCAGTAAGTTGCCGCCAACCACGCCTGCACCCTTGCAAAGTCTATCGTGGCAAATCCTTCCCGGATTTGAATGTTTGGGTTCACCGGTGGTCTCGCTTCCGGCCGGCAAACACAGCGAGTTCATAAATTTTGAAATAGCAGTCCACGTCCGTGAACCCAATCTTCCGTAACCACCGGCATTGTTCCTCCACCGGAGCGAGAATGTTCGCGGCTTTGTCAGCGCGCTTCACAAATTGTCGACTCACCACTGCACGACTGAGATGCGACTGCTGCCGGTGGATGGATTCAATCATTACCTCATCAAACAAAACGGTCGTCAGTGGCGTGGCCGGCGCGACGTGCTCGATATTCACAAACCATCCGCCTGGTGCAAGTAACCGGTAAATCTCACGGTAAAGCGTTCGCTTCCGCTGGTCCGGCTGGTGATGAATGGCGAAGCCGGAGACAATGGCATCGAACGGTCCGGCCTCTGCGACGGCCTTCGCCCAGTCGCGCTTGCCGAAATCTAGCGATAATGTCGTCACATGTTTACCGGCCAACTTCGCCCGGCACGCGGCCAACATCGGCTCAGAAAAATCTGCAAACACGCCAGCCGCGCGAGGATATTTTTCCAAAACTGCCGCGCCAAGTACGCCATTGCCGCACCCAAGATCAAGAAACCGTCGAACCGGCTGCCGACGCGTTGCGAGCAATCGGAGCATCACCTCAATTTGCGTCTGCGCCAACGGAAGCGCTCCACGCACACCGGTCAAAAATTGGTTAACGACTTTCCCCGATTTCCAAACTTCATCTTTCAATTTCATACTTTCCAACCTTCTTAATTATCCCAGTACATTAAATCTGAATAATTTCATTGCACACCGATTGCAATCGTTTCTGTTTTGCCTGGCAGTTGAGGTAAAACCTCTCCAAGACGATTGCCTGAAGTATCAGTGATTACCCAAGGATGAGTGATAAATGTTGGCCGCATGCTAACCCCTCCGGGCTCAAGCTGATCATATAGCACCGGCTTTCCCGCATAGTTAATCCAGAAAAGATCAACCGCGCTTGCTAACGAATTTGTAAAATTAAGCGTCGCCTGCGTTAAGTCGTTCGTGGTGGATTGAAGACCACCTGCGATTTCGTCAGCCTTGTTGAGGAATATACTCCCAACTTGGGGTAGCACTACGGACTTGGAAGGATCAAACCGTAACACGCCATTTTTCTTATCATATTCAAATAAAAAATTTCCTTTATCATCCATCACCTTTTCCGATGCTGAATTCGCAACTTTATTCACGACGGAAACATATGCGTCTTTCAGCTCACTTCTTTCTTTTGTGATTTTCTGAATTCGAAGTTCTAACTCACTAATCTTTGCTTCTTTTTTCTGAAAATCATCCGCTCGTTGACCAGCCAATCGTGGCACATTCATCTCAGACTGACTCAGCTCTTCAGTCGCCACCGGTGGCATATCACTTCCTAAATATTTCAAAAAAAGACTAGCAACGATCAAGCCGCAAACAAATGTGAGAACTGGAATAATGATTTTTTTCATTTCTCCTCAGACACATCGCTTCATTCCGCGTTCAAAGACAATTTTGCAATGGAAGAGACGTAGTTACTAAAAACTTTCCGCCAGCGCGATGGCTTTAAGCATCGCTTTAGATTTATTAACCGTTTCGTTAAATTCAGAATCGGCATCGCTGTCGGCGACGATGCCACCGCCGGCTTGGACGTAGGCCGTACCGTTTTTCAGGAGCGCGGTACGCAGCGTGATGCAACTGTCGAGGTTGCCGGTGAATCCAAAGTAACCGACCGCGCCGGCGTACGGGCCGCGTTGCGTGGCTTCGAGTTCGCTAATGATTTGCATAGCGCGAATTTTCGGTGCGCCGCTGACGGTGCCAGCCGGGAAGGTCGCGCGCATCAGGTCGTAGGAATTCCGGTCGGCCTGCAAGTTGCCGGTAACGTTCGAGACGATGTGCATGACGTGCGAGTAACGCTCGATGGTCATGAACTCGTCCACTTTCACGCTGCCGAAATCGCAGACACGGCCGATGTCGTTGCGGGCGAGGTCCACCAGCATCAAATGTTCAGCACGTTCCTTCTCGTCGGCGAGCAATTCTTTTTCGAGCCGGAGGTCTTCGTCCGGGGTCTTGCCGCGCCACCGTGTGCCGGCAATCGGACGAATCTCGACGCGGCGGTCTTCACACCGCACGTGGACTTCCGGTGACGCGCCGACCAGTTGGAAGTCGCCGAAGTCGAGCAGAAACATGTAGGGCGACGGATTGATCGAGCGCAACGCCCGGTAAATGTCGAGTGGCGCGGCCTTTGTTTTGGTCTCGAAACGCTGGGCAAGCACGACCTGAATGATGTCGCCGGACTTGATGTACTCTTGCGCGCTGGCGATCATTTCAGTGTACCGTGGCCGAGTCAGGTTGGACGTCACTGCCGGCAACGCCGGGTCGCGCTGAAATTCCAACGGACGCTGCGGGACTGGCTGAGCGAGCTGGCCGAGGAGCCGCTCGATTTGCGCGACGGCATGGTCGTAGGCGGCTTCGGCTTGACCGGCTTCGACGTGGGCGTTCGAGACAACTTTAATGGTTTGGCTGACACGGTCGAAAATCAGAATCGTGTCCGTGATCATGAAGCACAAGGCCGGCGTGCCTAATTCATTGCGCGCCGGTTGCGGCACGCTCGGCTCGATTTGGTGAATGTATTCGTAGCCGAGAAAACCGACAGCGCCA
>CAINDI010000091.1 GCA_903847335.1 uncultured Verrucomicrobiota bacterium
CCACTTACTGCTTCACTTCAAGTTACGTTCGAGTTTTAGCTCGCGAATTTTCTATTTACCTTGCCGTTGCTCAGCTCGCGCGAATTTCACAGCCCAACATCTTTTGTAACTGCTCTTTAATTCGCTCATGCGCCTCATTCACTTCCGTATCGGTCAGCGTCCGATCTGCCGCACGAAACGTCAACGAGTATGCCATCGATTTCTTACCGGTCACTATCGAGCTGCCGCGAAAAATATCAAACAACTCCACCTTCTCCAAGAATTTATTTCGATTCTTCTCAATTTCCATCACGACAGTCGTATGCGGCACACTTTCATCGAGCACCAACGCCACATCACGCACTACCGCCGGAAACTTTGGCAACTCCCGGTATTGTTTCTCTTCCTGCTTGGCTGCTAGCAACATCGTAAGATTAACTTCGACTAAAAAAACATCACCCTTCAAATCATACAGTCTTTGCGTGAGAACAGAAGGAATCTGAGTAATTCGCCCGATAGCTTTATCTGCAATGCCAACACTGACATTACCCACACCAATACCTGATGGCACAATTGTGCGCTTTGATCCAAACACTCCTTCGAAGATTGCCCCCGTGGTAGAGTCACTAAAGGATAAATTACTAACTCGAAATTCATGAGTAAGCTCCTCCAGCACTCCCTTCAAATCGAAATAATCGACTTTTTCCGTCTGCCCCCAATCACCGGTCATCCGCCGGCCTGTCGCCACCAACGCCAAATGCAATTGCTCTTTGCCGTCCGCCGTGAATACCCGGCCGATCTCGAACAATTTCACATCGTACTGATGCCGGGAAATATTCGTCTGCAAATTCGCCAGCAATCCCGGCGCGAGTGTTTGACGGAGCGCCGTCATCTCCGCATTCAGTGGATTCTGCAACTTCAAGCTCCCCTCGCCCACCATTGTTTGGTTCAGCGCCTCGTGAAATCCAAGCGCCGTCAATATCGTCCGCACTTGCCGGCGCGCATTCCACTGCGCATCAAACTCCGAAATCGCCGGCGTCGCCGGTAACATCTTCGCCGGTATCTTCTCCACGCCGTAAATCCGACAAACCTCCTCGATTAAATCTGCCTCGCGTTCCAAATCCACTCGAAACGTCGGCACCTCAACCTCAACCGTTTCACCGTCGCTGACCACAGTCAAACCAAGTCCAGTAAAAATCTTCTTCACCGTCACCGGTGGAACCGTGACACCGAGCAATCGGTCTACCTGTGCATACCGGCAGCTCACACGACGCTTCACTATCGGTTTTGCCAACACATCCGTCACACCCCGGCAAACCTGACCACCGGCAAGCTGTTGCATCAATGCCGCAGCCCGGTCACTCGCAAAAATCACGCCGTCAATGTCCGCTCCGCGTTCAAACCGGTAACTAGAATCGCTTGCCAGCCCGAGCGTTTTGGAGGTTTTCCGGACGTTCGACGGCAAAAACCATGCGCTTTCCAACAGTACATCCGTCGTCGTCGCGTTGATCTCACTGTTCTTCCCGCCTATGATACCAGCCAGCGCCACCGCGCGCTCCGCATCAGCGATTAACAGCATTTCGCTGGTCAGTTCATGCTGCTTTTCGTCGAGCGTTGTTAATTTCTCGCCCGGCAACGCACGGCGCACACCGATTTGTTTACCGGCGAGCAAATTGTAATCAAATGCGTGAAGCGGATGACCGGTCTCCAATAAAACGTAATTCGTGATGTCCACGATATTGTTGATTGAACGCAGCCCGACTTTTTCAAAAATCTGCTTCAACCATGCCGGCGACGGCCCAATCTTCACACCGCGAATTAACCGTGCCGTGTAACGTGGACAAAGCTCCGGTGCCTCCACTTTGACCGGTACTGCAGATTCGTCGGTTTCGATTAATGAAATTTCTGGTAACCGTAGCGGATTACCGGTCAGCGCCGAGATTTCGCGCGCAATACCGATGACGCTCAACCAATCCGGCCGGTTCGGCGTGACTTCGATATCGTAGACCGTGTCGCCGGGACCAAGGTATTCAGAAAATTTCTTTCCGACCGGCGCATCCGCTGGCAGAAGCAGCAGCCCATCCTCGCCTTTTGGTAAGCCGAGTTCCTCCGCCGAACACATCATGCCTTGCGACATCATGCCGCGCAGTTTCGATTCCTTGATGGTGAAGCCTGCCGCCATTGCCGCGCCCGGTAAAGCCAGCGGAACTTTGTCGCCGACCTTGTAATTCTTCGCACCACAAACAATTTTTCGTTCACCGGTGCCGTCGTTGACCCGGCAAACGGAAAGTTTGTCGGCGTTTGGATGCTTTTCGCTGGCGAGAATTTGCGCGACGACAATTTGCTCCGGTATCTCCCCCCCGAGGGTGACAACTGATTCAACTTCAATCCCAGCGAACGTCAACTTTTCCGCCAATTCCACCGGCGACCAATCGAAATCAACGTATTGCTTCAACCAGTTGTAAGTAAATTTCATTTTAAAAACTAAAACCGGTAATTCGCCTGACCGGTTATTTGTGTTACATCAAAAGTACTTCCCGGAAGGTTAGACATGCGGCTCAGATATTGGTATCGAATTGATGCTGTGAGACGTTGTGTAAGCTGGCGAGAAAGAGCAACCGACATAGAAAAAAGCATTTCCCGCTCATTATTACTGGTTGAACCGAGCGATTCGATATAAGTCCATTGAAACACCGGTGCTAGCGTTAAGGTCGAGCTAAGTTTGTGAGCTAGCCCTAAGGAGACGCCCGTTACAGATTGGACACTTGACCCGCTAAGTAGAGCTGTCACACCGGGACTGTGATAGGCGCTGATGCTGTAACTAGTATTCGGATGCAATGGATGCGTGTACGAACCTGCGATTGAAGAGCTAATTCCTGCGAAATTTTGCTGTGGCAAGACGATGGGGTCAAATATTCCACCAAAAATTCCACTCCCTGAGCCAACTCTTTTCTCATACAGGTGAGAAAGCCCATAGCCCAACGATATGGAACCATTGAAGGCTGGTGTGATTTGTCCTGAAACACCCACTTCGCTAGTGATGGACTCAACATTCTGACGGCTAGGATCATTTGGGGAAGGAAATACTAATCCATATGTGGTCGTCCAAAATAATTTATAATTTTCACGCAAGGTAAAGTACGGAGATATAGATAGCTGATAGTCGGTTTCATCTTGCATTGGTAATGTTGGAGAAAACTTATCAATTCGCTCTGCTCCTAGGCTAATCCCTGCCTTGCCGTAGCTCCGGTCAGCGTTGATTGATACAACATTATTGTATTGCTCAACCTGTTGCTGCCCAGCCAAAACAGCACTATCGAGCGATGTGTTATCAAAGGAAAATGAGTCGCTAATCGTTACCTTCCATTCATAAACCCGCACCGGAATCATCAGATTAACGTTTACCGGTGAGTTGAACGTCTGCTTCATGTAATTAGAAGTCACCGAGAATTGTTCTTGATATGAAACACCAGCGCCA
>CAINDI010000092.1 GCA_903847335.1 uncultured Verrucomicrobiota bacterium
AACTTATTGGCCGTGCTGACCCGGTGGATGAAAACGAATGAGCCGACGGAACGGAATTATCCGACTGTTCCGTTTAACTCACTGGAGATCGCCGCATGAGGAACCAGTCGCATAAACGGGATATTTCGACAGGCTGCTAGGGCTTTTGATTTCTTAATTTAGTTGGCAGCACCAGAGCTGCTCAACTCTGCCGATCGCTTAGTGATCAGTAACCGCACCATGTACGCGACCACCACCAGTACAACTACGAAGCAAATTAAGAACATTCCAAACGGTCCCCATTGCGGCATGAAGCGCATTGAGTCAGGCCGGTAAGTATCCGCTAACCGCAAAAGCCGAACCATATGACGGGCGTACACCATCGTTAACATTGAGCCGAGCAACAACATCCCGGACAAACAGAATTTTTTCTTGAAGAAGAGATGCAACGAGCCAAGTGTGGATAAAATCCCGACGCCTAAAACCCAGATCGCACGAGTCTGCATCAAGCCGGGGACAGTCATGAGATAGGCGCTACCGGCAACCGCCGCAACAGCAACGCCAGTCACGTAGAATCGTTTACCAGTCTGATACGCCACCGGTGAGTTTTTTCCAATGGCGCCAATCCAATAGCCGCCGACCGCCAGTGCGCCCAGAATCATATGCAGCCAGCGCAGAAGATAGCTACCGATTGTTGGGTTCCAGACCCAACCGGATTGGTCTTGGGCATAGAGCTCGTGAATTAGTTTCGGCCGTTCGGCCATGGCCAATACGGAGCTGTAGACCAGCGAGATATAAAGCAAGCCAGCCAGCGCTACCAGTAGTGCTGGCACGCTGAGTTTGCCAGTCCGATCACCTTTCAATGAGGTTCGATAGAGCAAGTAGTAGACCACCAGCGCAACCGCCGGTACCAATAACCAAAACCAGCCGCTCACAATCGCGGCCGCATAAACCTGCCGGTGATATACCAATTGAAGGAATAACAGCGGTGCAATGCCGAGTGTGATGGTCGCCGCCATTGCCACTGGAAACAACTTTACAAATTTCACCAAGGTGGGGTCATCCCACTGCTTACGGATACCGGCGATCAGTACGATGATGACTCCACCAAGTAATAAGTTCATCGCCAGAAAATGTAGACTCAAGGTGAGTAGGTGCAGGACTGTGATTAATTGAATCGGCGCGGAAAGAAATTCGTAATTCGGAAGGTTCATTATTTTGCCGCCTTTCCTAGCAATTGAAGATACTGCACAAGCGCGTTCCGTTCGGCGGCGGTACCGGTGTAGGCCGGCATGCCCTCAGCTAGTTCAGGAAGATTGTCGAGCATGGTGCTGAGGTCGGAGGTGCTTTGACCAGCGAATGATTTTGATTTATCGCTAGCGGTTCCCGGTTTGTGACATTTGGCGCACCGGAGTGCGAAGGTTTGGCGACCTAAATCGGCGGCCGGATAAATCTGGTCCAGCGGACGTTGATCGATTCGCTGATAAATGTAAGCCGCGATTTGATCCGCTTCAGCCGGCGTACCGAAAAATGGAGGCATGTTAGCATTCAATAAATGCGCGCCACGGATGATACTTGCGATGAATTTCGAGTCGGTACCGTTGAAAGCCGGCTTCAGAGGACGGTACCCTTCCAGGGTATGACAACTGCGGCATGCATGCCGAAACAAATCAGCCCCATCGTCGCCGGTGCGGTAAGTAATTTGGGCGAGGTAACCTTCCTTTTTATACTTTTCAGTTTTTGCGACTTCGACGCCGTTGCCATAGATGTAACCGGTAATCACATATGGTTTGCGGACAGATTCGCGAAATGATTCAAACGACCCAAACCACACCAGCCCGCTCACCATCAATAATCCGACGATAATTATCGATAGCCGCCGGGCTAACACCCAAGCCAATATCAGTAATCCGCCAATCACAATTGCGAGCCACGCGGCGGATCGGAGTGCAAGGATGGGCCCCGGTAAAACTTTCGTCGTCAACGTGGTCAAGATGGTGCTCAAATACCAACGTTGCGTGACCGTGGTCAGCGCCAGACCAAACAAGCCCCACGTTACAGAATAGCGCACGATTCGCGCCTTGAAATCACCGGTCGCCTGCCGGGAGGCAACGAGCAATGCGTAGAGACCGGCCAACATTATGCAGACGCCGGTGCGCATGATCACGCCCGGCCAATACGTCGGATTAAAAAAACCATCCCAGAAATTGCCGGTGGTCAACCATTTGCCGGGCGTCAGCATAAATGTGAGAATCCCGTTGATGATGACCAGCGACAGCCAAGCAAAGATGAAATAAATCCAGCCGATGATGAGGTGTGCCTGAGCCGCCATCTTATTCCAGCCGTAATAATAAATCAGTGCAGCGGCGATTTCTCCAATGAAAAACGTCCATTCCGTTGCCCAGCCCCAGACGTAATTGTGGATGAGGGCCTCTGTGGCGAGCGGGTTAAGCAGTCCAATGATGAACCAGATGCCAACGCCGGTCAATACGCCGGCCACAATTGTGACCAACACGAAAAACTTGGTTAGTTTTTGGAGAAACGCCAACAGCGGTTCATCGTTGTGGCGCCGCGCCATTTGCTCGGTAACAACCAGATACAATCCACCGCCAATGGCAAAGTGCGAGATGAACACATGAATAATGGCAATCGTTGCCATCAAAATCCCGTAACCTGTCGTCACATCCCAGAATGGATAAATCATATTGTAGTCTCCATGTAAATTAAACCGGACAACTTGTCACCTTTAAAATCAGCTTCGGCATCTTGTCTCCTAGGGCTCCGGTGAATTAGTGTCGATTGTGTTTGTGTGAACCCAGTGCTTCGAAAGATGAACGCGAGGCAGATTTGCTTTTTCATATTTGAGAATTATGTTGGTGGCAATCGCTAGTTGCTCGATGGCGCGAATTCACAACTGTTAGCAACCAAGTAAATCACAATCAAACCTCAAAGGACATCATGAAAAAGTTAATCTATTGGTTAATTCCTGCTCTGTTAGTCGTCACCCTTTACGCTGCGGATGTGACGGATATTACCATCCCAGAACTCAAAGCTGCCCTCGCCGCAAAACAAGTCGTACTCTTGGATGCGAACGGTTCGGAATCTTGGCAGAAAGGGCACATTACCGGAGCGATTGATTTTGAAGCCACCTCGGCAAAGCTGGCAACGCTTCTCCCGCCGAACAAAACAGCACTGATTGTTGCGTATTGTGGCGGCCCAAAATGTATGGCGTATAAAGCGGCAGCCACCGCAGCCTTGAAACTCGGTTACACTAATGTCAAACACCTACCCGACGGGATCAAAGGCTGGGTGCAGGCCGGTGAGCCAGTGGAAAAAGGCCGGGAGTAAGCCTGCTAAAAGGCTCACAGCGATACGTATGGACGGAGATGATTTAGCTCGAAGCATTCAACAACGGTGCCGGAGTTGGTTTGCGAACA
>CAINDI010000093.1 GCA_903847335.1 uncultured Verrucomicrobiota bacterium
CGCCGAAACTGGTGTCCACATTCATGCTGATTTAATCGTCGGACTGCCGGGCGAGAATCTAGAAAGTTTCGCCACCGGCTTCAACCGGCTTGTGACCAGTCATCCGCAAGAAATTCAAGTTGGCATACTAAAGCGATTGCGCGGCGCACCGATTGCCCGACATGACGAAGAATGGGAGATGATTTACAGCCAAAATCCGCCGTACGAAATTTTACAAACCAACTTAATCGATTTCTTCACAATGCAACGGCTCCGGCGGTTTGCCCGGTATTGGGATTTAATCGCAAACTCCGGTCACTTCCCGGAAGCGATGCCGGCACTGGCAAATTTTTATGAGTTTCTCAAACTTAGCGATTGGCTTTTTACTGAGACCCGGCAAACCCACGGAATTGCACGTGCGCGGCTAACAGAACTGCTGGTTCGATATTTTTATGAGAAATTTGGGAAACCTCTAGTGATATTACCGTCTCGCAAGGCGACATCACGCCAAGCGCTGCATCGCACTTGACCATTGCCTAGCGAACATTGTAACCTAATTTTATGGCTGAAATTACCGTTGAGAACCTCGACCGCCGCGCAAAAGAACTTTACAACAAAGGCCTCGCCGCACTGGAGCGCAACAACGCCGACTACGCGGTGGAAATGTTCATGCAGTGTCTGGTGTTTGCGCCAAATTTCACTCACGGTCGAAAATTTCTTCGCGCCGCGCAAATGAAACGCGTCGAGTCGCTCGGTTCATTTAAGAAAATGATGATCTCGGCAAAAGTTGCACCGACGGTCACCAAAGCGAAAATGACAATTTCCAAAGCACCGGCCGAAGCGATGAATATTGCTGAGCAAGCGCTTTCCGATGATCCTAAAAACGGTCAAGCATTACTGACATTGGCAGAAGCCGCCGAAGCCGCGCAATGCATTGAGACAGCCGCACAAACTCTTGAGACGTATGCCAAGCTAAATCCACGCGATACAAAATCCGCGCATTGGCTCGCACGGGTGTACACCGTGATGGAAAAGCACGATCTGGCACGGGAAGTTTACGAACAGTTATTGCAGAATAACCCGAGTGATTTTGAAGCTCAAAAAGGTCTCAAAGATGCGACCGCACACGGTGCAATGCAGGGCGGTGGTTGGGAAGGCGCGAAGTCGTACCGGGATGTAATTGCAAACAAAGAAGAAGCCGTTGCACTCGAACAGCAGTCCCGTGTTATCCGCTCGGAAGATCACGTCGACAACTTGATTCGCGAGGTTCAGGCCAAAGCTACACAGGAACCCAATAACCCCGTTCACCAACGCGAGCTTGGTAAGTTATACGCCCAGAAGGGGGACTACGAAACTGCAATTCAATTCCTTGAAAAGATTTTTGCCAGTGAGTCCGGCAATGATCCGACACTGGAAAAAGAAATTAACGAAATTAAAGCCAAGCGCCTGCAGGCCGAAATTGTCGAAAAGAAAGCCGCACTAGCCGCCCACCCCAGCGACATCGCGCTCGAACAAGATTTGGCTGCGCTTGATACAAAACTCAGTCAACTCCAGTTACGTGACATGGCACGCTTAGTCGATAAGTATCCCAACGATCTAATGTACCGGTACGATCTTGGCGTCCTTTATCTAAAGACCGGTAACATTCAAGGCGCCGTCGAACAATTTCAACGGTCAGTCGGACAGCCGCAACGCCGAGTCGCATCATTAAATTTCCTCGGTCAATGCTTCTGTCAGCTTGGCCTGC
Source organism: uncultured Verrucomicrobiota bacterium (assembly GCA_903847335.1). Lineage (GTDB taxonomy): Bacteria > Verrucomicrobiota > Verrucomicrobiia > Palsa-1439 > Palsa-1439 > CAINDI01. The sequence continues at coordinate 1,727 of CAINDI010000093.1, forward strand.
CTGATTTAGCAATCGACCAATTCAGCCGCGCCATCGAGGAGCTACCAACGATGGACGGAATTAAAAAAGATATCACCTACAATCTGGCGTCTGCCTACGAAGAAATCGGCGAGAACGATAAAGCGGTTTCCGAATATAAGAAAATTGCCGCTGTCGATTTTACCTACAAAGACGTTCGCGAGAAAATTACTCGCAAGCTTCCATCGAAGTAATCGACATCATTGCAAGGTGAGTTCTGTTGCGCTTACTGCTGGTCGGTCGCTAAATCCCAGTCGGTTCACCGCCTCACCGACCAAGAATAGTGAGCCAGTAATCACCACCACTTCCGCCTGTTTACAAGCCGACTGGTACGCTGCGACGACATCCTGAAAGACTTCGATCGTGGCGTTTGAATTTGCCTGCCGACACAATCCAGCCAATAAATTCGGATCGTTAGTTCGCTCGCTATTGACACGTGTACACGCAATCATTCCAGCTAGCGGCGCAAGAATTCGGCACATTTCGTCGTAATTCTTGTCACGTAATACACCAAGTACCAACGCTAATCGTTTACCGGTAAAATGCTCGCTCACCGCTTCCGCCAAACTTGCCGCCCCAGCTGCGTTGTGTGCGCCGTCCAGCACCACCACCGGCGTGCCGGGAATAATTTGAAATCGACCTGGCCACCGCGTTTGCGCCAAACCAGTTTGGATTTGCGCACCGGTGATTTTTAGTCCACTAGCCAGCAATGCTGCCTCGGCGATGGCACAGTTGCGCGCTTGATGTCGGCCCAGCAAGGGCGTGCGATTCTCGCCGTCCGCAACAACTGTCAGCGGTGAGTTTAATTCCGCGCAGACTCGCCGGATTACATTTAGCGCGGTGCCATCGGCACCGGTCACAACTGGAATACCGGGCTTAATGATTCCGGCTTTTTCACCGGCGATTTGCTCGATGGTTTCGCCAAGGTATTGCATATGGTCAAAGGCGACATTCGTGATAGCCGATACCAACGGCGTGACAACATTTGTTGCGTCTAACCGTCCACCGAGACCAGTTTCCCAAACGACCACTTCAACATTTTGTTCACGAAAATACTCCAATGCTAAAATTGTTACTGCCTCAAAAAATGTTGCCGGACGTGGATGCTGTCCTTCGAGGAGTGGCCGGAGCTTCTCAACCAGCCGCACGACATCTCCTTCGGCAATCGGCTGGCCGTTGATTTGAATGCGTTCGCAAAATGAAACTAAGTGCGGTGAGGTGTAAAGTCCGACTCGGTAGCCTGCCGCCGTCAACACCGCTGAACACATTGCCGCAACACTTCCCTTCCCGTTCGTACCAGCGATGTGAATGAAGCGAAGGTTGCGCTCTGGATTATCGAGTCGCCGGAGCAATTCGCACATTGTCTCCAAGCCGAGTTTTTGGCCAAACAACCGGACACCAAACAGATATTCGATAGTTTCGGTGTAGTTCACACCGCCGCTTTGAACTTCCGTTTGCCGCGTCCAGAAAAATAATCCAGCATTGCGCTGACAGTTGGTTTGAGTTCTTTGCGATGGACAATCGCATCAATCAAACCGCGTTCCCGGAGAAACTCACTCGTCTGAAAACCTTCCGGTAAATCCTGCTGTGTTGTTTCTTTGATAACGCGCGGACCGGCAAAACCGATTAGCGCCTTTGGCTCCGCGAGAATCACATCGCCAAGCGAAGCGTAACTCGCCATCACACCAGCAGTAGTCGGATGTGTGAGGATAGAAAAATAAGGCAACCCAGCTTTTGCATGCAATGCCAGTGCGCCACTCGTCTTAGCCATTTGCATCAAACTGAGAATTCCCTCGTACATTCGCGCACCACCGGAGGCAGAAATGACAATGCTCGGAATTTTTAATTCGGTTGCCTTCTCGATGGACCGCGTCACTTTTTCGCCAACAACCGAACCCATGCTGGCGCCAAGAAAACTAAAATCCATCACCGCCAACGAAACATCATGTCCGGTAATCTTGCACAGGCCAGTCTGAATGGCATCCGACATACCGGTTTGCCGTTGGTAAGTCTTTAACCGTTCCGAATACGCCGCAACACCGGTAAACTTTAGCACATCCACGCTGAGCAAATCCGCATCAGATTCCGTCCACGTGCCTTCATCAGCGAGCGACGAAACGCGCTCGGCGGCGGTCATCGAAAAATGAAACTCACATTTCGGACAGACCTTCAGGTTAGCTTGCAATTCCTTGGCAAAAATCATCTCGCCACAGTCCTTGCACTTCACCCACAACCCTTCCGGGATGTCGCGTTTCTTAACGTTACTTTCAATTACCTTGGGTTTTTCAAAAACGTCCATAGTTCAAATTCCTCGGGCAACCGTCATCGCGAGCACATCGACAGCCCCTTGGTTGCGGAGCAGATTAGCACAACTGTCTAGCGTCGCGCCAGTCGTAAACACATCGTCCACCAACACGAGCCGCAGACCCGTCACCGGCTGACCTCCGGCGGCAAAGGCATCGCGCAAATTAGCACGCCGGGCGTGTGCATCGAGTTTTGTCTGGGTTTGGGTTTCCTTGATACGGCGAACCGCATTCGTAATGATCGGTTTGCCAAATTCCCGGCTGAGTTGCCGGGCAAGCAACTCCGCTTGATTAAATTCGCGTTCCCGTTTTTTGACGGAATGCAACGGCACCGGTACGATTGCGTCCACCTCCTGCCAATTCACACGCACCCGACCGGCTCCAATCAACCAACTGGCAAGATGCTTGAGGTAATACATTTCACGTTTGTATTTTAACCGGTGGATGCAATCACGCACCACTCCTTCAGCCCGGCACGCCGCGATCGCGAGAGAGAAGTGGAATTTTAACTCCTGACAGTATCCGCATTCAATTTGATCATCGAATTGACCGGCAAACGGTAGCGAACAGCGCCGGCAAAATGGAGGTTCAATCCGTTTCACCATTCCGAGACAACTCGTGCAAATCACGCCGCGTTCCTGTTCGAGCAACGGCACAGTGCAGAACTGGCAGTTGCGCGGATAAATCAGGTCGAGCGCTGCGCGAATTTTTTCCAGCATAATACCAGCACCAACAGCAAGACCGGCCACACCAGCATGTCGTCGCGGAGCGGTGCGCCGACTGTTTTCAGCGCAAACACCCAGCCGGCATGAAGTCCGATTGAAAAATACAACACCTTCGTCCATTCAAACACCAATGCCAAAACAGTGCCGACAAGTAGCAACGTAACCAAGCCAATCCAGTTCACTTGCGTTCCGAAATTCTGGAAAATAAAACCCAGATGTGTAAAGCCAGTCAGCCAGTTAACAGAGACTGGTTCGGTTGGTTTGCAAAAATGCAGGACGGCGTAAATGACACTACTGATTATCACCGCAAACCAAATCGGAAAACTGCGACGCAATGCGCCATAAATGCCACCCCGGAAAAAAGTTTCTTCGATAATTCCAACTGCCAATGCCGAGGCGAAGTTGCCGATGAAATTGGTTTTCCAGTTAGGAAATCCGAGTAATACAGCGCACAAACCGAGCGAAATAATACCGGCTAGGAAGCCGCCCAAATTTTGTTTCCACCAGACCGGTGTGCGGGCATAACCAAGTTCTGATAACGACCGGATACCGGCAGTACGCAGCATTGGCCAAAGACCAGCTAACGCAATAATTAGAAGCACCCGGTCAAAGACACGACGGAATGGCCAGTGAGCTTGAGTGAGCCAAAATAACCACGGCGACAGGAATGCGCCGACTAGAATGACGGCGAGAGCATAAACTAGAATGGCGCGGGCGGCTCTCAATCGGATCGGGCTTTGCCGTGCATTTCGGCAACAGTCAACGGTTTTCTCCGTTGCACTTCGTTATCCTCCTGCTCGGATGTCGAACCCGGTAAAATCAACTCGCTATACCGGATGGAATAGGATGGAATCCAGTAAACTTTAGTATTGTCCTCAACCGGACGCTCAACCGGTAATGACGTTTCCAAGTCGGTAATTTCCTGAAACCTTCGCCCGCTGACACGGAAGCCAAGTTCATCCACCTCAGTGACGATACCGCGAATAATTTCACGTGGTGTTTGGATGTGAAACCGGCGCAAAACAATTTTAATGCGCTGGCCTTGCAATGTTGATGGCTTAGGCATGGTTAGTTTCCTTGGGAATTAGTTTGCGAATCCAACGCCTTAAATTTTGCGGCGCGCCGCTGTGTTTCACTATCGATTATCACCGGCGCATTGGTAGCACCACTAGTCTTAGAGGATGGTGAATTCGTCGCATCCGATGCAGGACGGAAAAATTGCTTATCTAAGTCGAGCTCATCCGCAGTTTTCATTAACCGCATCCGACGTCGCGCCTCAGCAGTTGCGGCTGTATCTGTGCGCATCACCGTCGGACGAATGAAAATAATCAACTCCGTCCGTGTTTTGTTATTTGTCTGGCTCTTAAAAAGCTGTCCAATCAATGGAATGTCACCGAGAATTGGCACCTTAGTATTCGTCACAGTTTTTGTTTCCTTAATCAAACCACCCAAAGCAATCGTACTGCGATCCTGAACTGCAACGGACGATTTTGCCTCGCGTTTTTCGATCGTCGGCGCGGAGGTGCCACTAATATTTTGGTAAGGTCCGAGATCGTTCACCTTTTGCTCAATATCCATCCGGACATAGCCACCGGGATTGATTCGTGGTGTTACCTTCAACTCGATGGCAACATCTTTATATTCAATGCTCGCGTTGAGCGAACCGCCACTCGAATTAGTACCGGTAGTCGAAACGAGCGACGACACTGTGGAAACCGGAACTGGAACCGATGAGCCAACCAAAATGGAAGCCTCTTGATTGTCGAGCGTCTGAATAACCGGCGTCGAAAGCACTTTTGCTTTGGAAGTCGAGGCCAGTGCATGAATCACTGCATCGAGTTTTAGGTTTTGAAACGTAGCAAAATACGTTAATCCGGCCGGCCCGCCAGCTATCATTGCAGGAGTAATCGGATTGGTTGCTACACTGCTCAGCAGATTAACTGGAGAAATACCAGTATTCGCGGTGCCTCCGGCTTGCGCAACTTGTCCATTTTGGAAAAGACGCTTGAATATATCCACGCCAATATCGAGTTCGTTGTTCAACGTGACCTCAGCAATCACAACCTCAATCAATACCTGAGCCACCGGTGTATCCACGCTCTTGATTAACTCTTCAATCCGGAGCATGTCTTCCTTGGTCGCCATGATGAGCAAGGCGTTCGTACGTGGATCCGGTAAAATACGCACGCCCTGCACAAATTGGAGAAACCCAGTATCGGTACTATTGCCGCTTCCCGAGCCGGTTGAAATAGGTGGCGGTGGAACAGAAGCCGGGACACTACGAGTCGTCGCCGAGCCGGTATTACTAGTTTTGCGCTGACCGGTCGATGATGACGCGGAGCCACCGGTGATTAGAGCATTAATCAGCGATGCCGCTTCTTCAGCCGCAGCATAATCCAGCGACACCACCTTCATGATTACGTCAGGGTCCACCTTGCCATCTAATTCAGTAATCATTTTTTCGAAAAATATGAAATTGCTTAGGCGACTAAAAATAAAAATTTTATTAGTTCGGTCGTCCGCCGTAATAATCACCTTACCTTCAATCATCACGTCGCCTGCTCCGGCGCTTCCGCTCGCTGCAGCCGCTGCTTGAGCGGGACGTCCGGCCACCGGCGCTTGCGGGGCAGCGGCGGTTGGCGCCGTGCGAGTACTCAACTGCAATGTCTCTTGAATAATCGCTTGCAAACGCTGAGTCACGTCAGCGGATTTCGCGTGTTTGAGTGAATAGATGCGCGTTTCCATTTTTAATGCCGACGGCACATCTAGGTATTTGATAATCTCCAGCATCTGATTCACATTCGCTCCGGATTCAGTCAGGAGAATGCAACCGGATTTCGGCAGCTGTAATAATTGCCCCCAAGCATGCATATACGGCTGAATCGCAGCGGCGACATCCGCGACATCCGCGTATTTCAAGGAAATGACTTGCGTCATCACATTATCACTTGCCAGCTGAACCTTACCTTCACCACTAAACGGTATTCCCTCTTGCTTTGCCGTCGCGATTTGCACGACCTTCAAGAATTTTTCGCCCATCGGAATCACCGCGATATTATTGATGGCAAAAACGCTTTCTAACGCCGCCTTCGCTTCATCAATGGTTAGCTTCGTATTACTCCGGAAGGTCACCGAGCCGGCAATATTCGGTGCCTGAATCAGCGACCGATGGGTTAACATCGCATAGTATTCAATTACAGTTTGAATTGATGCACCTTGATAATTCATCTCCACCAACTCTTCAGCGGGCGCGGCGACCAACTCAGTCTTGGCAAGACAAACCATCATTCCCAACAACACAATCATTCGAGTTATTTGTTTCATGAATTGCTCCGTCTAAATGGAATCCGACTTCCGGTTGGCGTCCGCACCGGCGGCGCACCCGGTGCAGGCTGCGCCTGACCAGGCACCGGCGCAACAACCACCGGTGATGCCGATCGTTCCGGAAGTGTTAACGCCGCTGTTTCAAGGCCAAATTGAATGACAACTTTTGCGCGAGATGTCATCATATCTTTATCTTGGATTTTTATCACCTTCACACCGCCATCAATCATTTCACCTTCCGCCTTAAACCATGACCGGTTTGATTCCCGGTCATACAAAACCGCCTGCGGAACATTATTGAAGGCGACAATTCCATACAATTGAAAACGCTGCGCAAAATTCGGCACCGTTTCCGGTGCGTTTGCACTTGTCACCACACCAAACGGCGCCCGCTCCACGATAATTTGATACCGCACAAAATCCTGCGGCTCACCCGCCAAGACACCGGCGGTCACAATGAATAACAAACCTAAAAATTTCACGAAGCCGGCTTCCCATCTTTCGCGACCAACGCCCGAATCTGAATGTCACCGCGCAAAATACCGGAGTTATCAGGTCGAGTGGTCACATTCAACTGTTCGACCGTCATGAAGCCCGACGAAGTTTGCAGTCCATGTAAGAATTTCACCAACGGTTCCGTCGTCGCTTCGAAATAATATTGCACCGCCCACTCACGGTACACATCGTGCTCTTCTTCTTTCAACGGACGTTTGGATTGCGTGAGAATCCCAGCCGCACCACCCACCGCATCTACCTTTTTAATCACATCCGTCGCCGACTCAAAACGTTCCGCTTGTTTGAGATCGCGCCCCATTTTTTCGTAACTGCGCCGCCACTCCGGCGCGCGGGCAATCGTCGCCTGCACCGTCGCCAATTCGCGGCGTTTGGCGCTCAAATCCATTTTGCTACCTTGCCACCGGCTCAGCAATGGTGAAATTAGAAAAACATTCACACCCACCACAACCGTTGTAATGGTAATCCAAAGTAGTTGGCGTTCGCGTTTACTTATTGCCATGCGCGGCTCCAGCGGTTTTCAGACTACAATCAACCTCAAACTTGGTCAAGCCAGTGCCCGCTTCAATGCGCTGCCCGCCCGGTGTCACCTTGACAAACAACTCCGACCTCTCTAGCCGACTGATAAATTCATTCGCAAAACCAGCCGCCTGCGCTTGACCTCGCAAAACCACATTGGCGTCTTTCTTAAAAGTAAACCCGCTCAGCTTCACATTCTCCGGCAGCAACTGACTCACCTCACGCAATACTTCCAGCGCCGAGCGTTCCCGGTCCAACCGCTGCTGCATCGTCAATAACGTCTTGTGCAATTCCTGCGCACTCGTAAACTGCGGTCGCAATCGTGCAAGTTCGCGTTCCACGCTGCTGGTTTGCGCCTTCTTAATTCCCAGCATCGTCAGAAAAGTCACCAACGCCACGACATACACTGCCGCCAATCCAATCAAGCTTCGCATCGCGATCTGCCGGACGCGTGCCTTGTGCCGGCGTTCGCGCCACTCTTCCGGTAATAAATTCAACCGGAACACTCCAGTGCGCGCTGCGTCGAAACAAATATTCCGAACCGGACTCGCAACCACGCTATCCGCTAACACTTCCGCGCCATCGGCCAACTCTGTAACTTGCGTCCGCAACGACTCGTCCCATGTTGCAAAAACTGTCTTCCCGGCAATCAATCCCGGCCGCTCAACTTCGGCAGCGAGCAGTGTGCGCACTAGAGCGTCCCGGATAAAATCCTTATCGCTAAGCATCACCGACCGCACCGCAAGGATACTACCGGAGGAAAAGACAATAAAATTCGCTGCAGACGGACTGACCAAAACTAGCGTATTCGCCTGGTCACCCGAAGGTAAAACACCTTGCCGGAGGAGTTCCCGGAAAATCGCCAGCATATCGATGCTCACGATTTCCGGTCGCCAACCAACCGCCTCGAGAGCGGCAATGCGCTCGTTCACTGTTGCCTTGTGCGCCACTGCTAATAAAATTCGCGTCTCGGTGGCGGTTGTTTCCAACGGTTCAAAACTATAGACAATTTCTTCCACCGGTAACGGCGTGAGGCCATCAATTTGCAGATCAAGCATCTGCTTTAATTCACCGGCATCGGTCGTCGGCAAGCGCAAGGTCTGACAAAACACATCGTCGCCGCCAATCGCCGTCACAATCTTGTGTTCGCGCAAATCCAACCGCTGCCGGAGTCTTTGCGCCGTCACTTGATACCGGGCAGTCAGCGCTTGACCGTCCACCGGTACATGCGGTTCGGTAGCTTCGCGAATAACGGTGAGTTCATTACCGGCCGGTCGAGCGGTGGTGACAGCGATACCAGCTTCGTCGAAGACAATGGCCGCCCAATCGTGGGGTTTGCTCCGATGCGATTTCATTGACCACCTCGTTGCTCGCGCCACGCCGCAATGAGACAGGTACTATTTTGCCGGACTAAAACCGCTTCAACGGTGTACTTGCTGCCAGCAACTTCACCGGTGCTTTTTACGCGAAAAAAACTCGACCCAACACTCACCACTGACTGCTTTGCTTGTGCACCAATCAAATTTGAAACTTCGCTCGCACTCCGAAACGGCATATCGTCGTCCGTTCCGGGAATACCGTCCCCACCATCCCGGCGCTGAATGAGAATTGTCGCCTGCGATTCGTCAATCCCAAGCCACGCCTGTAAAACTTCTGACGAAGCGGTATTCACATTCACCTGCCCACCGGAAAACGTCGTCAGCATATCCTTGAGTCCGAGACGACCAGGCGAATCTTTGTCACCGGCGGGCGCACCGTAGAAAATTTCTTTGGTGACACCGCGAACCAAAAGCAATTCTTCGATGCGATCCATCGGCCCACCCTTTTTCTTGTACGGCGGAACGAGGCCGGCGTAGTAGGTATTGTCCGCACCGTTGAGCCGGTGGAGATCGGTCGGGTCCATCCAATCAAGCGCCGAATCCACAATCACGTCGGAATCCAACGGATCCACGCCCAGCACTTCGAGGAGTTTGTGCCACTGCGCACTGGTCAGATTATTGACCGGCAGTTTGCGTTCTTCGTCCGTTACCACCACATTAAATTTTCCATCGCCAAGTTCGTGATTCACGTACAATTCCTGATTGGTAGCCCACGCCTGATTCAGCGCATCGAAACCGGCATCAGTGGCCGACTGGTCGTGCAGGAGTAATTGCATCCGCGCGACTTCGATTCCAGACCGAGCGAGCATCTCAGCCTTCAGTTCCTTGCGGCTGAAGGCAGCCACTTGCGTTTCGACATGCATTGTGAAAGCAAAGCCGCTAATCAGCAAGGACAAAACCATGATAATCCACAGCACAAGAACCAGTGCGATGCCTTGCCGGTTATTCATTGAGAAAACCCCACCGGTGTTCGCGTCGTGACAGTATTCGTGGTGCTGCCTTGCGCGGTTGTCTGACCAAGTTGTTGAAGTACGTAGGGCGCAATTGGCAATTCAATCGCAAGCGTGACCACCACCGGAGGCGTGCGCCCATCATTCGCACCGAATGCAACAGTATATTCAATCGCGCCCGGCAATAAATTGGACTCATCCCATTTGTCCGCCCAGCTTCCATCACGCGGACTCCGGAACCGCACACCAAAACCGCACACATCCATCGACAAAACATGCCAGACTGTTTCCGGCGCACCGCCATCAACTTGTAACGCCGGCGCATTGGCGATGCCAAGATAAGACCGGTTGTATTGGTCGCGTTGCAAACCAATAGTCACCCGCCGGAAGCCGGCAGTCGTACTTTCCGCCGGTGGCAATAACATGTCAGAACCGGTCACAAAACTCACCGAGTCACCGGCTTGTTGATCGTGCGTAAAACTGATGTCGTAAAGCATATCCTTCGACGGTGCAAAAACGATAGATTTAGTCAAATCCTCCAACGTACCCATGACGATTCGTTCGCGTTGAAAACTATCGCTGATACCGGCACTCCGTTTCCAGCCGTTCAAACCCGCGTGCCAAGTCGCCGTAATCGCACCGATGACGAGACCAAGAATCGTAACCGCCAGCACTACTTCCAATAAAGTAAAACCGCTGTGACGTACCCGGTTCATTTGCGCTTCTCCGGTAAATAACGGTACTCAACAACCGAGTCGCTAGTCAGCTTGTTGCGTTCATACCAATAAACGGTGATGGTCTGCTTCCATAAATCTTCTTCGTCGGTCGATTCCAGCGTTCGCTGCCACGAGTAGCCGGGAAAATCATCAAACCGTCCGTCTTTATCCTCGTAATCCTGCGCTTGCTCGACACGAAATTCATAACCTTTATTCGCCAGCAACATTTCCACCCGTGAATAATTTTGCACCGACCGCGCCGCAGCGAGGCACCGGCTCAATCCTTCGATGAGCACAAATAATCCAAGCGCCACCAACATCACCGCGAAGATGACTTCGATGAGCATGAATCCGCGTTGGCTCCGGTAATGTTTCATTTGGTGGCAAAGGCAATCGCCTTACAAGTAATTGGATCAAGACTGGCGGCGAGCGCCGCGCGGTCACTACCACGAAACACAACCGTCATCGCATCGCAGGTACCATTCGGATAAAATTGCGATTCAACATATTTCTCAGAGCCATCCACACCTTCCGCCGAAACTAACGCAACCCGCCGGTTCAACCGGTAAGTTTTTAGAGTTATATCACCGGCGGTTTCGCCCTCGGTCTTCACAATCTGCGTCAACCAAAACGCCTGCCGGTCCACATCAACATGTAAAACAGCGTTCGCTTGCCGGGTGACTGCCTGTAAACGCGCAAACTGACAAATCGTTGTAAAAGTGCGCGCGGTTTCACCGAGCAAAGCGTTGTTATACGAGCGCACAAACGACGGTGCGCCGATCGCCATGACCATCGCAATGATGAAAACGACAATACTCAGCTCAATCAGCGTAAAGGCGTTACTGCCAGTTACCGATGTCGTCCTCATTCCCTTCGATACCATCTGGCCCCGGCGAATAGAGATCGTAACCGCTCGCATTATGCGGACCGGGATTTTTGTAAATGAAATCATGCCCCCACGGATCTTTCCGGATCACCGGTGGCTTGAGATACGGCCCTTTCCAATTATTCGGCACCGGTGGCGTCCCCGGTTGACTAATCAATGCCTGCAAACCTTGTTCCGTCGTCGGCGTGAAGCCACTATCCAACTCATACAAATCAATTGCCGATTCGTAGTTATGAATCTGATCGCGCGCCGTTGTGACCATCGCCTCCTTCGCTTTCCCACCGAGCTTAACCACCGCCACGCCAACCAACATGCCGATGATGACCACCACCAGTAAAATTTCTAACAACGTAAACCCTGACCGCGAATTTGTTTTCATACTAATTTTCTCCAATTTATTTTCCAATTCCCGAAGTGATGTCGAAGACCGCCATCAAAATACTGACGACAATTGAACCAACGACTCCGGCCATCAAAATAATAATCGCCGGCTCCAGCAATGTCGTGAAAATCTTAATCTTATGCGCCAATTCCTGTTCGTACATGTCCGCAATATTCTTCAACGCCGGCACCACCTCGCCACTTTCCTCGCCGACGCCCAGCATATCCAGCAGCAACGGCGGAAACACTTTTCCCTTCGCCAACGGTTGCGAAATACTCGTACCATCCGTCACTCGCGTCCGCGCCGCGCTGATTTCATTCGCAATGACCCGGTTAGTCATTGTCTCCTCCACAATTTGCAACGCCGTCAAAACCGGTACACCATTCTCCAACAGCGTCGCCAGTGTCCGCGCAAACATCGCCAACGCACTCGCCATCATAATCCCACCAAATACCGGCGCCCGTAATTTCCAACCATCAATCGTCAGTCGTCCTTCCGGCGTTCGCGCCTGCTGTTTGAACAAAATAACTGCCGCTGTGACGAGCGCCGCGCCAATCCACCAGTACGCTGTGAACGCGTTGCTAATCCCAATCAAAATCCGCGTTGGCAACGGCATCGTCGTCTGCATTTCGCTAAACATCACCACAAACCTCGGCACCATAAATGTCATAAAGAAAATGACCGCGCCGATACCGGCAAGCACCACAATCAACGGATAAATCAACGCGCCGACTAGCTTCTCGCGCACTTCGCTCGCTTGTTCCTGATATTTTCCAAGTCGAATCAGCACATCATCGAGCGTTCCGCTCGCTTCACCAGCTTTCACTAAATTAACAAAAAACCGCGAGAAAAGTTTCGGTTGCTTACTGAGTGCCGACGACAAGGTTTCCCCTTGCTCGATTTCCTTCCGCAGTCCGCCAAACACCATCGCGAGATTTTTTTTCTGCGTCCGCCGCTCCAACACTCCAATCGCCTCGCTCAATGACATCCCAGAGCGCAACAAACTCGAAAGTTGTTGTGTGAACATCAAAACGTCCCGCGTCGAAACCCGCGTCCGCAACCCACCGGTAAGTTTCTTATCTGCCGCCGACTCCGCCGCATCCACACTCAACGGAAAATATCCGCGCCGGCCCAGTTCCGCCAACGCCATCCGCCGGTCTCCGGCCATCAGCGTACCGGCGGTCACCTCTCCGGTGCGAGTTTTGGCTTTATAAGCAAATGTCGGCATGGCAATACCAAATTATCGCGACTTACTACGGCGCGAACGCGGCGTAATCCGTCGCCACTGTTCATCAAATACCTTACGGATTTCGCGGTAATCGCCGTCGGTCATTTCCTCAATGTACGGCCGACAGAATGGTCGCTTATGCCACACATATTGCACGTGATACATACACGGAATTCCACAAGTCAATTGCGCCCGCATAATATCAATCCAATTTTCGCGCAGGTCATACCAGTAGGCATGATCGGTATCGATGGGACAGCCCGGCATCGCAATCGAAAGCAGCCGGGCGCGATGGCGCATCGTATCCTCCGGTGAAGATTTGATACTGAATTGGTCAGCCGTGCGAACGACATCGCTTAAGTTCGCGAGATACGGATTCGCAAAAAATGTTCCAATCATCGCCTCCGGCTTACAAGCCTTCGCCTCGTCGTGAACAATCGCCAAGAAACGCCGCTGCAATTCTAAGCCCCAAAGATTTTCTGTATTACGCAGTCCCGGTCCAACCGGACAATTCATCTGACCGTCAATCTTGAGGCCATCCGCATTGTAGCCCCCCGGCGCATCAGTCAGCAATCGACGCACCATTGCCCGCAGCCGATGCTCATGCTTCGGATTGGTGGGATCCGGTGCAACAGGTGTGCCGTCGGCGCGCGTGATACATTCGTCATCCGGTACACCATCGCGATTCCAAGCACACATCCATAAATGTGTTCGGATACCTTCTTCTCGACGCGCCTCAATCCAGCCGCGCAAATCTGGCCAGCGCGATTCGTTAACCATTAAGTCACCGGTACTGCCAGGCCGTTCCCAACCGGCATCAATAATGATTTGCCCCGGACGGATTTGGTGTTGGCGTAGAATATCGAGCCACCGGTCATGTAATTCCTGTGTGCAATACTTCCCCACCTGCACACCATCAACATTTCCGTGGTCGCGGTACCCCAAACTCATTTGCTCGCCCCAGCCGCAGAAAATTGGGGAATTCCACCACGCCGGCACCTTTTTTTTCTGCCGGAACAATGAAAGACCGTAATGTTTTTCGAGCAACGCAACGTACTTAGTCAATCCTTCGTACGGATCGCGCGCCGCACCCAAAACAAGGTGCGGTGATTCCCACGAGCCATCCACATGCAACTTGCCGTTGTAGTTGCAAGCAAAGCCACCGGCGCCAAAAATGCGCTTGGTTGTGTTTTCGTTATAGCTAAAAGTATCGAACGTATACTCGCCGGGGCGCACACCGAGACCGACCCATACCCACAGGTCATCACCACGATCATTTAGACCAAAACAAAATGGTGCACTCGCCAATCCAGATCCCCAATACATTGGCTCATCACCGGCGGTAATAATTGACGTATCACCGGCGAAGTGAAATACCTTTCCCATGAAGTTAACCGCCGGACCAAATACCGTATCGAATCCCGGCGCCACACCTAGTTCTTGCTCCACAGCCGTTGAGTCTTCCATCCATGACCGGAAGAAATTTGCGCGCTCAATCGAACCACAACCAAAGACCCGGTAATAGTGAACAATCCGATCTGAATAAAATTCGTAGGTGTATTCCTTGCGTTCCCACAACGCACTGGTTTCCGTGTACGTCAGAGTCGTAACTTTGGCGCGACGAGTAATACGGATATCAGACAACGTCCGGTGAATATCCCGCTTCCCCGGTTGATCGCACGCCGAAACTAGCGGAACATAGAGATGAAAACGCGAGCGTCGTGCCGCAATCTTCAACAGCGATGCCTGTGAATGCAGGCTCACCGTGTACCATTGGCCTTGAATAGAATCTAACTTCGTCATTTTCTTACTCAAAATACTTCTCTTCGAATAGTGGTTTTACGACAACGTCAAATCTTCATCCTCTTGCGTGACGCGACCAACTTCTTCAACAGTGGTAATACCGGCTTTAACCTTAACCCAACCATCGTCGCGTAACGTCTTCATGCCATTGGCGCAAGCCGCGACTTTAATTGCGTTTGATGATGTTCGCTCAATAACCAACGGCCGCAGATTGTCGTGCATCACCAAAATTTCATAAATACCGGTTCGGCCTTTATAACCGGTAAATCGACATTCTTCACAGCCGCGCCCCCGGTAAAACTTAGCGAAGCCAATCTCTTTCTCTGGAAAACCAATCTCCTTAAGAAATTCAACCTCGGGCCGGTATTCTTCCTTGCACGCCTTACAAATCGTCCGAACCAACCGTTGCGCAATCAATGCCTCCACCGACGAACTAACCAAAAACGGTTCAATCCCCATGTCAATTAACCGCGTCACCGCACCGGCGGCATCATTCGTATGCAACGTTGAAAACACCAAATGTCCAGTAAGCGCAGCACGAATCGCAATGTCGGCGGTTTCCCGGTCACGCACTTCGCCAACCATGATGACATCTGGGTCTTGCCGGAGAATATGCCGCAATCCGCTGGCAAATGTTAGCCCAATGTCCGGCTTCACGTGCATCTGATTTACTCCCGGCAACTCGTATTCAATCGGGTCTTCGATGGTGATGATCCGTTGGTCAATCGAGTTAATCGTACTCAAAAATGCGTAGAGCGATGTGGACTTACCGGAGCCTGTCGGACCGGTAACCAGAATGATGCCATGCGGAAGCTCGACAAGTTTGCGCACGATTTTTTCATCGTCGTGGCTAAGACCAAGATGTTCCAGACCGAGCGAAATACTACTGCGTGTGAGCAAACGCAAGCTGACGCTTTCGCCGTACGCCGTCGGAATCGTCGAGACACGCACATCAATTTCTTCGCCGCCGCTACGAACATTGATTCGCCCATCTTGCGGCAGCCGGCGCTCGGCGATGTCCATATTCGACATAACTTTAATACGCGAGATAATCGCCGCTTGAAAACGTTTCAACTGCGCCGGTACCGGCGTTTGATGAAGCACGCCGTCCACTCGGTACCGGATGCGTAAATCATTTTCCATCGGCTCCAGATGAATATCGGTGGCGCGCTCTTTGAATGCTTCCCAGATGATTTGATTGACGAATTTGACAACGCTCGCCTCTTGATCGCCGCTTTCCAAATCTTCCTTCGTAATCTGCTGTGGCGCGTCAAGGTCGAGAACGTTTTTCTGAATCAATTCGTCAAGCGTTTCCGCGCCGACACCGTAGTAACGCTTCAACGCCTTCGCAATATCGGCTTCCAGACTGAGCGCCAACTGCACCCGGCATTTCGTCACCAAGCGCACCGACTCAATCATCGCGAGGTTAAATGGATCGTTCGCGGCAATTACCAACGTGCCATTCTCGGCACGCATCGGCATGATATTGTGCTGAAAGACAACTTTTGTCGGCACCTTCGTCCGTGCCGCAGTATCAATTTCCTTATCCGTAATTCGGGTATAGGACAAATGAAGCACCTTCGCTAATTCTTCGAGAATTTTTTCTTCCGCCACTGCCCCCGATTTGACCAACGCCGTCACCAACGACTCACCCGCCACTCGCGGGGCCGCGAGCAACTCATCGAGTTGTGAACCCGTCATCAATCGTGTTGCCGCAAGTAACTGACGTAAATTCTGAGGAATCATACCGGACATATTTCTAAGAATAAGAGACCCGCTCACACATGTCAAGAAACCACCGTACTCCAGCGTGCAGCACGTAAAAAACATATGACGTGACCTCGCTTTTCGAGCCACATGTGATGTTGGTCTGCGGCGGAGAGAAAGGACTGAGAATGAACGGCAAGCGGTATACAACGGAAGACAAGATTCGGATCTTACGAGCGATTGGCTCAACCAAAGTGGTCTAGTCAGGGCGGCTCAGTGTTTTTTATCCCCGATCTAGTAGCTTGCCTGCCCTGCCTAAGTATCACTTCCACACCCGCACATATCATCATAAATACGGGAGCAACCGTTATGACTAGGCGTTAGCACACTAGCCTGCTAACTTTGTGAAAATCTTCATATTCCTTAGCAAAATGAAGATGGCGACCCCGACGGGATTCGAACCCGTGTTACTAGAATGAAA
>CAINDI010000094.1 GCA_903847335.1 uncultured Verrucomicrobiota bacterium
AGTGTGTTCGTGCGGAAGAATTATGCCTTCGTCCCAGCGATGGAGGCGAACGCGAGTGATGAGGCCGGTGCGAATCTTGGTGCTGGAACCATCGGGGGCGGCGAACTCTTGTTCGAGGTAATACAGGGCCGGTTGCTCGGCACGACGGAGGATTCCGTCCTTGCGCCAAGATTGGTAGAGGTCGCGGGCGCGAGTGTATTTGTTTTGCTGTTCGGAGTCGTGGGCTTCTTCTTTGCCGAGTTCGATGCGGATGAGATTGTAAGGCGAACGTTGGAGGTAGCGTTCGCGCATTTCGGGTGTAATTTTGTCGTAGGGTTGAGTGAGGACGTCGTTGGGATTGACACGTTGGGTGTTATAGAGGACGCCGTGGAAAGGTTGAATGTCAGCCATAATGGGGCGGGATAGTAGGCGGCAACGTGCGTAGCGTCAAGCGCTCCTCACAAATTGTCGGTAATGTTTTCATTTGGACTGCCGGTAGGTTAAGATGATAAATAGTCAGGCTCGAAAGGTGACAGAAAACAAACATTCAGACGAAAGCCCGGCCAAGGCGCCAGTCGCTAAGCGGTTGGAGGCGGAATTTATCAGCAATGTCAGTCACGAATTGCGGACGCCGTTGCACGCGATTGTGGGCTATGTCGATTTGTTGCAGGAGGGGATTTACGGGGCGATACCGCCGGAGCAGGCGCAGGTTTTGGGCTACATTCACGAGAGCGCCACTGGATTGCTAGATTTAGTTCGTAACTTGCTCGATTTATCACGACTGGAAAGTGGGCGCGCGGATTTAATTCTCACAAAATTTGATTTACGTGGCTTGGTGGATGAGTTGTTTCGTCAGTTTCGCTCACTGGCTGAGACGAAAAAGTTGGTGTTGGATTTAAACGTCGCGAATGGCGTGGTTGATACGTTTGTTCGCTCGGATCGCGGTAAGCTCAAACAGGTGTTGGCGAATCTGATTGGTAATTCGTTGAAGTTTACCAAGACTGGGAAAATCACGGTGGCGATCTCGCTGCCGTCACAGTCGGCACTGGTGCCAATTCAACACAGTGAACATTTGTTGATTACGGTTGAAGATACCGGTTGCGGGATTCCGGTGGACAAGATCGATAAAATTTTTGAAAGGTTTTACCAAGCAGATGGGTCGGCTTCGCGCGCTTACGAAGGAACAGGATTGGGACTTTATATTGTTAAGCAGCTGGCAGATTTGTTGGCGGCCACGATTTCTGTTCGGAGTAAATTGGATACCGGTAGTAAATTTACGGTGTTGCTGCCGCGTAATTACGAAGAATTGAAAAGTGTTCAGCGGCTTAGCCATCGGCTGGCCGCCGGGAATGCTTATCAAAAAGGACACGGTAAGCAGCGAGTTTTGATTTTGAGTAACGATACGCAAATCGCACGCTTATTGGCCGATGGTCTGGCCGCTGATGAATATACCGTGCAGATTGTTCCGGCGAACAGTCAGGCGTTGCAGTCGATTGAGCAATTTCAGCCGATGGTCATTATGCTGGATGCGGAAACGGCTGAATCTCAAGACGAGTTTTGGCTGTTGTTCCGGGAGTTGAAGACCAATCCGGCGACGCGAGATATTCCAACTGTTTTTCTTGGTCAAGATGAAGCGAAGCAAGCCGGGATGCCGTTGACGGTGGCCGCGTCATTTAACCGGCAAGAAGTTTTGCAAAGCATTCGGGAATCATTACCGACGGGGAAGAAGAGTGTGTTGATTATCGATGATGACGCTTGTATTTGCGCCTTGTTGGCTGAAGCATTAGCTGGCGAGGGGTATGAAATCACGACTGCCGGCGATGGACGGACGGCGATTGAAAAACTGGAGGCGCTCCGGCCAAATCTAGTCTTGCTCGATCTGAATTTGCCACAAATTGACGGTTGGGGTGTGCTGCGCCACATGACGCAAAATCCACATTTGCGCGGTTGCGAAGTCTTGGTGATCTCCGGTAGCACGCCGACCGATGATCAGGTGGTAATTCTTGATACTCATACGCGCGGATTTATTTCAAAACAGGATTTCAAAATTAACAAATTCCTTGACGAAATCTCAAAAGTCTTAAAAGGTTCAAAGTAGATGCCACGCCTCCTGTTAATTGAGGATAACGAACACATTCTGCGGATTTACTCCGAAAAATTTCGTCACGAAGGATTTGAAATTATTACCGCAATGGATGGTGAGCTGGGGCTTGAGCGCGCTCGTGATAGTTCGCCGGATTGTATTCTGCTTGATGTTATGTTGCCGAAGAAAAGTGGGTTTGATGTGATGCAGGAATTGCACGCCGACCCGGTGTTGAGCAAAATTCCAGTCTGCATTCTTTCGAATCGCGCGTGGCCGGATGATGTGAATCGGTTGTTGACGCTTGGGGCGCGGCAGTTTTTCTCCAAAGGCTCAGCCACGCCGCAACAGATTGTGCAGGAATTCGCGCAGATTTGTGGATTCAAGCGAGTTGTGATGATTGCCCGACAACCGGCGGCGCCACCGTTGCTTGCGCTATTAAAACATCCGCAATTACTGTGGACCGTCGTGACCATTCCTTCCGAGGCGGTGGGGATTGTTCAGCGTGGTGCACCGAATCTTGTGATTGTCGATGCGCGAATCGCGGCGGATAATGTGGTTCTGATTATTCAGCGACTCAAGAGTGTGACGCAAGCTGGTACTTGCCGGACTTTGGCGATTACGAACTTAGCCGGTGTCGTGAACAATGCGGATTGTATTATTAGCGAAGCGCAGCTAGAAAAGGAATTGCGTCCAACAGTGTTTCGGTTACTTGGCATGGTCGGTTGATTTCGCTGATGAGAGAAGATTTGAATTAATATGATGACTGATGACAGTAAGCGGAGCGATATAGTCGCATCATCGTCGACAGTCACCGGTGGCGATATGGCGTTGGCGGTGGCGTTGATCGAAGAAGGGGTGCTGGCGCGGGAGTTGATGAATCCGCTGCTAGACCGGTTGCGTGCCGAACGTCCGGCTGCGATCCAAAATGGTCAGACGCTAACTTTGCTACAGCTGCTCGTAAGCGAGCGCATTGCTAAGTTGGATGATCTCCTGGGCATTGTCGTTGAACGTAGCGGATTACCATATTTGCCACTCGCGATTTATGATATTGATCGCGATGTCGCATGTTTGGTGCC
This sequence comes from uncultured Verrucomicrobiota bacterium, assembly GCA_903847335.1. Lineage (GTDB taxonomy): Bacteria > Verrucomicrobiota > Verrucomicrobiia > Palsa-1439 > Palsa-1439 > CAINDI01. The sequence continues at coordinate 3,139 of CAINDI010000094.1, forward strand.
GCAAGAAATTTCGTTTGAATTCTGTCTCATTCCATTTGATCGCATCAGTCGCTCGGTGCTAATTGCTGTGGTTAATCCATTGGACACGGCAATCCGCGAGCAGATTCGTGAGCAGATCGGCTGTGAAGTTTTTTGGTATGTTAGCTCACCGGTGGACATCACGAATGCATTACGGCGAGCGCATGGTTTAGATAAACAGACTGGAAGTGGAGCTCCGAAAGCTAGGTAATGAAATCATTTGAAGAACGGGTAGTTGATACCTTGGTTGGTGACGGACTGCTGCGAGTTGAGCAGGTGACTGAGGTTCAGGAACTACAGAAAAAACAAGGCGGACGACTCCTTAAACTTTTTCGCGAAAAAGGTCTCGTTACTGAATTAGACCTGATGGTGAGCATTGGGAAATGCCTACGGACTCCACCGGTCACACTCTCAAAGTTGCATGTTCCAGCGGAGGTTTTAGAGCTGGTTCCGAAGGAGATGTCGCAAACCTACCAGATGGTTGCCGTCTCCCGGCTAGGGCAAAAACTCTTTGTGGCGATGGCGGACCCGTTAAATATTTTGGCACTCAGTAATCTGCGCCGGGCGTTGCCGAATTTGAAAATTGTGCCGTTGATCACCAACGAAAAAGCCGTCACGGATTTTCTGACGAACGTCAATTCAAGAGTGAATGTTGGGATCGATGAAATTCTAAAGAATGCGGACAGCGCTGACGTGGTGGAGGTTTCAGAAGAAAAAGTCGAAGAAATCAATTTAGATCAATTGATGGAAGGCAGTGAAGAGGCGCCGGTCATTAAGTTGGTGAATTTGATTCTCATTCAAGCCATCAAAGAGTTTGCCAGTGACATTCATCTTGAGCCGTTTGAAAAACAAATGCGGTTAAGATATCGCATTGATGGTCAGCTTTATAATATGCCGGCTCCACCGAAAACGATGCAGTCGGTGATTACTTCGCGGATTAAAATCATGGCCGGCTTAGACGTTGCCGAGCGCCGGATGCCGCAAGACGGACGATTCCGCATTAAACTTGCTGGCCGGGAAGTGGATTTGCGAATTTCAATTCTGCCGACTGTATTTGGCGAGAAAGTTGTCATGCGTGTCCTCGATAAGAGTTCACTAAATCTCACACTGGAAAACTTGGGATTGCCGCTATCGGAGCAGGAAAAATTTACGCAGGCGATTGATGCGCCGCACGGAATGATGTTAATTTCTGGGCCGACCGGGTCAGGGAAAACAACGACTTTGTATGTGGTTTTGAATTCTCTGAATACGGAAGATATCAATATTATTACGATTGAGGATCCGGTGGAATATCAGGTGACCGGTGTGAATCAAATGCAGGTAAAACCGGAAATTGGCCTGACGTTTGCGAGTGGCTTGCGGTCAATTTTACGGCAAGACCCGGACGTCGTGATGGTCGGCGAAATCCGCGATTCTGAGACGGCGGATATTGCGGTGAAGGCGGCGTTGACTGGACACTTGGTGCTTTCGACGCTGCACACCAACGATGCGCCCGGTGCTGTGGGGCGGTTGATTGACATGGGAATTGAGCCATTCTTAGTTAGTTCATCCGTACTCCTTGCCTGTGCGCAACGGTTGGTTCGGAAGCTTTGTCCACATTGTAAAGAGGTCTTTCAAGTGCCACCGGAAGCGATTCGCCGGTGGGGAATGAAAGCGGAGGATGTTGCGGACAATGTGTTTTATCGTGGTCGTGGATGTAGCCGGTGTAAGAACACTGGCTATCGAGGGCGAGCGGCAATCTTGGAATTGATGCCGATTACCAACGCAATTAAGGAACAGATTTTGCGCAATGCCGGCGCGCAGGTATTGAAGGAAATCGCGATTCGCGAAGGAATGAAAACTTTGCGGATGGCGGGTCTGGAAAAAGCCAAGGAAGGACTAACGGCACTTGACGAGGTTTTCCGGATGGCTGGCACTGAAGCGTAATTGGTAAAATTTATGCGGACATACATCTATCATGCGCGTGATGCCGGTGGTAAATCGGTGGGTGGCGAAATCCAAGCGGAGGATGAGGCGGGAGCGACACAGATATTAGGAAAACGTGATCTGACGGTTGTGGCATTAAAGCTGACAGTTGAGCGTGAAGTTCAACAGAAGGTCACCGTCGGAGGGAAAGTAAAAACTCAAGACTTAGTTGTTTTTACCCGGCAGTTGGCGACGATGATGGATGCCGGTTTACCACTCGTGCAAGCCTTGTCATCGTTAGAAGAGCAAACGACTAATAAAAATTTTAAGCCGGTGTTGCGACAGGTGGTGGAGCAGGTGGAGCAAGGGCAGTCGTTTTCACAAGCCTTGGCGCAGCATCCAAAAGTTTTTAATGATATTTATGTCAACCTCATTCAAGCCGGTGAAGCTGGGGGGTTGCTCTCAGAAATTCTCGAACGTCTAGCCGCGGAGCAAGAAGCCTCAGCGCGATTGAAACGCAAAGTGAAGTCGGCCTTAATGTATCCAATGATTGTTAGTTGTGTGGCGTTGGTGATCTCGTTATTTCTTGTTCTTAAGGTTGTCCCGCAATTTGCAGATATTTTTAAAGATCTCGGCGGGCAATTGCCGGCACCAACGCGAATTTTGATTCAAATTAGTAATGCTTTACAGCGGTATTTGCTTTACGTGGTTGTCCTTGTCAGCGCGGCGGTCTATGGAATATCGCGACTGAAGAAAACGCCGTGGGGTGTTCAACGCTGGGATCGAATCCGAATCCGATTGCCGGTGGCTGGTCCGTTGTCAAAAAAAATTGCCTTAACACGATTTGCGCGAACTTTTTCTGCGCTGACAACCAGTGGCGTGCCAATTCTCCAGACCCTCCGGATTGCGGGGCACTCCACCGGTAATACAATCCTCGAATTTGCAGCCATGGGAATCATTGAATCGATTGAGAAAGGTGATGGCATTGCAGTTTCAATGGCAAAATTTCCGATTTTTCCACCCATGCTTGTACGTATGGTGGCCGCCGGTGAACAAACCGGACGAGTCGATACGATGATGCAAAAGTTAGCCGAGTTCTACAACGAGGAGGTCGAAACTACTTTGTCTGGCCTCGCTTCGTTAATCGAGCCAATACTTATCGTGATCATCGGCGTGATTGTTGGCAGTATTGTTATTTGTATGTTCTTGCCGGTTTTCAAGATGAGTGAATTGGTTCAGTGACCGAACGGATAAAATCTAACCAGCGGCTATTACTTGGTGGTTTCCTTGTCGGACTTCTAACTATCGCGGCGCATTGGCGCGGGTTGTGGGGGCAGTTTGTCGAGTGGGATGACACAACGCACGTCACCAAAAATATCACCATTCGAGCACTCACACCGGAACACTGGCAAATGATGTTCACCGGAACGATTGCCAAGCTTTACATTCCACTCACGTGGTTATCTTTTGCCGTCGATTACCAAATCTGGGGCCGCGATCCATTCGGCTATCATCTGACGAATCTGGTTCTGCACATTGCCAATACGTTTCTCGTGTTTGTGCTTGTGCGGCGATTGCTGGATGGCCGGCATTCACAACCGGAGTTAGTCGCGCTACTGACCGCGGCGCTGTTTGGTGTTCATCCGCTCCGTGTGGAATCCGTGGCGTGGGTTACGGAGCGCAAAGATGTTTTATTTGCCTTTTTCTATTTGCTGGCACTCGGCGCATATCTCCGGTGGATCACGGAGAACAAACGTTCCGCCTACTGGTTTTGTTTCGGTTGTTTTGGTGCGGCGACTTTAGCGAAAGCGACGGCGGTTACTCTGCCGGTGGTGTTATTATTGCTCGATTATTTTTGGGCGCGCCGGTTGGCGTGGCTGGAGAAAAATCTGTTCTTTGCTGTCAGTGTAATCATCAGCGCGATTACATTCGTGGCGCAAGCCAGCGGTGTCGGGGAAACTCTGCCAAATACAGCGGCGATTCCAATTTTAGCACGAATCGGATTAGCGGGTTATAGTGCGCTATTTTACATCTGGAAATTCTTCTGGCCATTCCATCTTACTGCGGTCTATCCGCCATTTGATGAGATGAATTGGAGTTTCTCCATTGGTTTGACGTATGTGCTGGTGTTCGTTGGCGTGTCGGTGCTTCTGTTTGCGCTACGCCGGCGTGTGCTGCTGCTGTGGCCGGGTTGGTTATTTTATTTAGTCACATTATCGCCGACCATCGGGCTGGCGCCGGCGGGGATTCATGTCGTGGCGGACCGGTTCGGTTATATTCCGCTACTTGGAGTGGCGCTGCCGGTGGCGGCTGGACTGGCTTGGTTGGTGAGTCGGCAGCGGTTGGTGTGGAGTGGCGTGGCAGGCTTGCTGGCCGGTTTGATTTTTCTGAGCTTCCAGCGTACCGCTGAGTGGCATGACACTGGAACTCTGTTCACGAGCGCGCTTCGGGAAAATTCGCGCTGCTTACCAGCATACATCAATCTCACGCTCTGGTACACGAGCTGTAAACAATTTGACAAAGCTATCGCCCATGGACAAGAAGCTGTGAAGATTGCGCCGGCAGGGTTGCCGGGGCGGAAGAATTTGGCAGCGGCATTGATTCAATCGGCCCGGTACCGCGAAGCGATTGCGGTGTTACGGCCGGCGGTTGAACACGGTGTGGACGATCCGGTGGTGTGGCAGGCGCTGCAAAAATGTTTTGAGTCCGTGGGCGATCTATCGAACGCTCAAGTGGCCGGCGCCCGCTACGATATGTTTGAACAAAGAGTGAAATGAGAGTAAAACAGTGTCAGTGGAACGTAACGCATTTCTTAAGCAATTCGCCGCAAAAGCTTTTTCGGCAAACAGTCGCTGGAATCCAAGATACTGGGGACGGCCGGTATTCGCCTTGGCGAGTACGATGCTCCGGTGGCCGCGAACTTCGACGGTGTGTTTAGTCTTGGTGGTTGGCGGGGTTGACTATCTTACAAACTTTGGACTTTCGTTATCGGTTTTTTACCTATTAGCCATTGGAATTGCGGCGTGGTTTGTGAGTCGTGGATTTGCAATTGGGTTATCGGTGTTGAGTGTGATTGTCTGGTTGGGGGCGCAATATGCTGCCGGTGCCCGGTACTATTATTCCATCGTGCCGACAATTTGGAACTCGGTGATTTTGTTGGTGTCCTACTTGGTGGTGGTCTGGTTGCTGCGAAGTTTGCGGGCGTTGCACGACGAACTGGAAGCGCGCGTCCGGCAGCGGACGGCGGCGTTGATTGAGGAAGCGACGGAGCGGGATCGCTTGGAAAAAGAAGTTCTCAACATCGGCGAGCGCGAGCGGCAACGGATCGGGCATGATTTGCATGACAGTCTGTGTCAGCATTTGACGGCGGCGGCATTGGCGGGGCAAGTGTTACAGGAAAAACTCGGCGCAAAATTATTACCGGAGGCGACCGATGCCAGCAGTTTGGTGCAATTGGTGGAGCAAGCGGTGGAAGATACGCGACAACTGGCGCGAGGGCTGGTGCCGATTGAATTGACCGGCGAAGGGCTGATGGATTCGTTGCGCGAATTGGCGGTCATGACGGAAGAGCGCTCTAAAATCCATTGCGATTTCATCTGCGAAAAATCGGCACTGATTAATGATTCGGCAATCGCGACGCATTTGTATCGGATTGCACAGGAGGCGGTGAATAATGCGATCAAACATGCCAAGCCGTCCCACATTGTTATTCGAATCTCCGGTAGTCATGGGCAGATTGAATTGGTTGTGCGCGATGACGGCGTGGGTTTCCCACCGGTGCCGCCGAAAAATCGAGGAATGGGAATGTGGATTATGAATCATCGCGCCGGTATGATCGGCGCATCGTTAGTAGTGCGGTCGCCGGTGGAGGGCGGAACTGTGGTTAGTTGTTCTTTGCGAGGTAACTTATGAAGGCGGAGAAAACGCGAGTTTTTATTGTGGATGATCATCCGTTAGTTCGGGAATGGTTGACCACGTTGATCCGTCAGCAATCGGATTTGATTGTTTGCGGTGAAGCCGATGATACGCCACAGGCGCTGCAAGCGATTCCCAAAGCCAAACCCGATGTCGCGGTCATCGATCTCTCATTGAAAAGTGGCTCTGGGTTGGAGTTGATCAAAGACTTGAAACAAATTTGTCCAGAGGTGGCGATTGTCGTTCTCTCCATGCACGACGAACTGCTGTACGCCGAGCGTGCCTTCCGGGCTGGAGCGCTTGGGTATGTAATGAAGCGGGATTCGACCAAGAAAATCGTGGAGGCCATCCGTTTGGTTGGTGATGGCAAACGATATATGAGCGAGCATGTTGCTGGCGTGATGGCGGAGAAGTTAGTGTCCGGTCAAAAAGACAACGCCGCTCCGGTTACGTTGCTCAGTGATCGTGAATTAGAAGTTTTTGAACTGTTGGGACAAGGATTAGAAACTTCGCGCATTGCCGAATCGCTGCATGTGAGTGTGAAAACCGTTCAAGCGTTTTACGCTCGGATCAAAGAAAAGTTCAAACTCGCAACTGAGCGAGAGCTGTTGCGGGAAGCTGTCCGGTGGCAGGAAAATCGCAAAAATAATTAGTAGCGACGTAAGGCGTCGCCTTACGTTAAATGCAGGCTTAGCCCTATAGACTTTCTCCGGTGGTGGATGTATTTTTTTGTGTGGTCAAACAACAAACACAACACAAAGGAAGGGCTAAGTCATGAAGCATAGTCAAAAAAGTCAGTCAGCGTTTACGTTGGTAGAAATTATGATCGTTGTCGCAATTATTGGATTGCTGGCGGCGTTGGCGGTTCCAGGATTCATCCGGTCACGCGCTCGATCACAAGGGACAAGAATTGTGAATGATGCTCGCGTTATGGATCATGCAATTACTCAGTGGGCGACTGAGAAAGGTATCATGCTAGGTGCGGCAGTAGAAACAACCGCTGCTTCTGCGTATCTCAATGGCAGCTGGGTAACTAATGACGTTCTTGGTAACGCATATTCGTTCACAGTTGTCGGCACGACACAGGTGGCCGTCAATGCGTCCAGTAAGACCTCGCTGTCGCCATACTTTACTGATTGGCAGAACTATTAAGTCAGTTGTCTGATGAGACAAAGGTTCCTGTGGATAAAAGTGAATAGAATGCTAATATTAGTGAGAGAATAAAAGCGTGGGAAGGATTCTATATTATGAAGAATAATTATTCACAGAGCCGACGGGGATTCACATTAGTCGAAATCATGATTGTAGTAGCAATCATTGGCTTGCTGGCGGCGTTGGCGGTACCGGGGCTGCAGCGGGCGCGAATGCGCTCGCAAGGCTACAGAATCGTCAACGACGCACGGCAAGCGGATGCGGCTATTGATCAGTGGGCACTAGAGACGGGGCAAATCAATGGTGCGACGGTTAATTCAACACAGGCAGCGCTCTATCTGAAAACGTCTTGGCCGACCAACGACATCCTTGGAAATGCATACAACTACACGGTTGTCGGGCCGACGCAGGTGCAGATTAGTGCGACTACTAAGAGTGCGTTGACTAATGTTGGTATCGTTTGGGGGATTTACTAATACCCATTCGACAGATGTGAATTGAAATAAAGTTCCAGGAAGATAAATAAGCCGGGGCAAGGAAGCGATTTCTTGCCCCGCTTGTTTTTAGTGGCAGTCTGTTTTCTTGCAAAGTCAGACCGGCAATTGTATAGAATAAACAGTTAGTAAAGAGGTTTGATGTTCTTCAGACGGAAGAAAAATACACAACAGGAGTGGGCGATTGGGCTGGATTTCGGCGCGAATCAACTGCGCGGAGTTCTGATTCATCGTCAGGCTGTAGCGCTGAGATATAAAACTGTCGACAAGCCGTCACCAACTGCTAATGCCTGTACGGCGTTCGGATACTGCTTGGAAGCTTTCGATGTTCGCCCGTTTGTCAGTGTCGTCGGCAAGGCTGACAGCATTGCTGAGGCCGCCGCTACGGTAGCGCAATTATTCGACGGGTGGAATACGCCGGGGCGATGCGCGTTTGTTGTCATCAATCCGTCGGGTGCGCTCATTAATCAAACCGAATTGCCGCGTATGCCGTTGCCGGAAGCTCGTGCGGCGTTGCGTTTTACTCAACGGAATCTAGGGAATTGTTATTTCGATTTAGCTGAACAGGAGGTAGTTGACGCTAAAAATGCAAAAATGCAATTACTGGTCGGAGCTGCGACTCGTGAGGAAGTCCTCTGGTACCGGGATGTGATGTTGGCTGCTAAGGTGCGTCCAATCGCCATTGAGCTTGCAACGCTTACGGCGGTCAATGGGCTATTATTAACCGAGTCAGAACTTTGCCAGAATGAAACGGTCTTACTGGTGGATATCCGGGCAAAGACTACTGCGATGAATTTTCTGCAAAAGAGCCGGTTGCTATTCACTTATGTGATGAATTCCGGAAGTTCTCAAATTACTAAACACTTAGCTCTCAAGTTAAACTTAGATTTAGACACTGCGGAACAACTAAGAAAGTCCGCACCGGTGGAAGAGTTTATGCAGCCTGCTATCGCACCACTAGCACATGAGCTTCGTGCGACGATTGATTTCTTTGAAGGGCAGCACGAATGCCGCGTGGGACGGGTTTTTGCCTGTGGTGATCTAGCCGGTTCGCCAAAGAATTTGGAAATTCTCAGTCGGGAAGCCGGGATTCATATTGAAGCTTGGAACTTTTTACAGCGGCTTGATACTACCCAAACTCGTGGCGGCGACGCCAACCAACTCACGGCGGTTGCTCCTGATTTGGGCGCGGCAGTCGGCGCGGCACTTGCGCGATTATAGGAGTCATTGGTGAAGCTAATTCTCATCAACTTATTAGCGGAGGAAGAGCAAGCCGCGAAAGCTCGCGCCAAAGACCCATTCAGATTACTCATTGCAATTAGTGCGTGGCTATTGGTGGCGGTGGTGTTACTTGGTGGTTTGTTTTCGGGACTGGTGCTGCGGAGCGGCGCGGAAATGCGTTCCCTTGAGCAGCAGTTAAAGGAGTTGAACAAGCAGCAAGCCAGCGGGAACATCGGCTCATTCCAGTTGCTCAAGCAATCGGCTGACGATTTTATTGCGCTCAATCAATCGCGGAAATTGTATGCCCCACAGTTAGCCGCAATTAAAGATCTGGTGCCGAGTCCAGTGCAGATACTGCGGATTAGTTTAACGACGAGCGCGGTAGTACCGGTGAGCTCCGGTGATGCCAAAGCCAAGCTTGCAGCACCACTGCACGAGACTATGTTTTTGCAACTGGAAGGCAAGGTATCCAGCGCGCGACCGGAAAACGACGTAGCGGAATTTCAGCGCATTTTGGAAACGAATCCAAAATTTGGCGCGCAAGTAAAACTACGCTCTTACGGGCGAGCTTCCAGTCCAACGGAACGCGGCGGAGCGGTGGTTGGGCAGTTTGTGATTGAATGTCAGTATAAGGAACAGCCATGAATTTCCTGCGCTTTCTAAATGCTGAAAAGAGTAAAAAGCTGGCGCTGTTCAGTCTGAGTGCGCTGCTGATTGTCGGCGGAGCTGCGTGGTTTTACGATTACGGACAATGGACAATCCATGCGGAACACCGGGAAAGAATTGCCGGACTCAAAAACGAAATCATGAAGGCGCGTCGGTTTGTCATGAGTTTTGCGCAGGCCGCCGTGCTACGGCCTCAGATTCAGAAATTTGTGGACGACCAAGAAGCAACCATGGTGAACGGCGACCAGTTCGTGTGGGTTATTGGAGCGATTAGTCAATTGGCCGAATCACATCCGGTCGGCAGCGTTACTACACAGCCCGGTACCGTTATTCCGCATCCTCGGAAGCCGGCTCGCCAGTGCTATGTCACACGGCTTGAATTCACTGGTGACTACGACCAAATCGGAATGTTTGTTCAAGAGTTAGAAAATCATTTTCCGCAAGCTGAATTACGGTCGCTGAATATCGTCGCTACCGAGACACCGGCAATTCATCGAGTCACGCTTGAGTTAGCGTTACTGGTGCGCTCACCGGTAAAGACAGGATCTAAATCATGACAAGTCTCCGGTGGAATTTTCTAATGCTAGTGGCACTTGGGTTACTTGCGGTAATGCGGGTTGTGGCTGGTTCTGCGCCGGTCGCTCTGCCGAGCGAGGAATTCCAGCCGCGCCTTAATTTCTCGGTTTATCAACCGTCGATATCACGCGATCCATTCTTGAAGCCGGGCACCGTGCTATCAAGCGCTGGGCTTAAGACTGCTGACGTGACGCTGTTTCACCTTGATGGATTTCTTGGTTCAACAAATAATCCAACTGCAATCATCAATGGAATGGTATTAAATCTAAACAAGCCGGTGCTGCTTGAAACCGAGCGCGGAAGTATTCAGGTGAAAGCGGTAAAAATTACCTTGAAGGGAGTCACCCTGGAGGTCGCCGGTAAACTTGTAGAAGTACAGCGTGAACAGTGAGGAACTTTGGGCTTGCTTTGTATTGGTAGGCAATGGACTTTGAGAGGTAAGTATGGCACGACTTATGGAGATAAAAATGATTCAGAAATTCTTAGCGGTCGGAATCTTGCTTGCCGGTTTACTACCGGTGCTGAATGCAGATGAGTTAGAGCAATCAGTAAAGCCCACGAATGTGACGGCGACGGTGGTGGCCGATATCGCCGAGCCGAATATCATTGAGTATCG